>JAQCNN010000075.1 GCA_028275005.1 Salinirussus sp. | reverse complement strand
TTTGACCTGATCTTCACCGTCACCGACCAGCCCGACGAGGAGGAGGACGCGAGACTCGCCGAGCACATCCTCCAGACAAACTACGCGGGCGAGCTCAACACGCATCGGGCGGAGACGACGGCCTCGAACTACACCGAGGAGGAGGTCGAGACGGTGACCGAGGAGGTCTCGCCGACGATCGAGCCCGACCTGCTGCGGAAGTACGTCGCCTACGCAAAGCGCAACTGTTTCCCGACGATGACCGAGGAGGCCAAAGCCGAGATCCAGGAGTTTTACGTCGACCTGCGGGCGGAGGGGACCGGCGAGGACGCCCCTGTCCCGGTCACGGCACGAAAGCTGGAGGCGCTGGTGCGACTGGCGGAGGCAAGCGCCCGTGTCCGGCTCTCCGACACCGTCGAGCAGGAGGACGCCGAGCGGGCGACCGACATCGCCCGGTCGTCGATGGAGGACATCGGGATGGACCCCGAGACCGGGGAGTTCGACGCCGACGTCGTCGAGACGGGCACCTCGAAGAGCCAGCGCGACCGCGTGAAGAACATCCTGAGCCTGATCGGGGAGATCGAGGAGGAGTACGACGAGGGGGCACCGGTCGATGTCGTCGTCGAGCGCGCCGAGGAACAGGGGATGGAGCCCTCGAAGGCCGAACACGAGGTCGAACAGCTCAAACAGAAAGGCGAGGTGTACACCCCGACGAAGGGCCACCTCCGGACAACCTGATCCGGATGGACCGGATATCGGCGCTCCGGAACGTCGAGCGCGCGCTTGCGATGTACGAGGCCGGTGACGTGACCCTCCCCGAACTGGAACAGGAGGTACGCGGCGTGTTACGGAGCTACGCCACGGAGTACGGCGAGGGGAGCGCCTGGCTGGCCCGCGGGGACGAACGCGTCGACGGGCTGGTGGTGGTCGCCACCTCACGCTCGGCGGCCCGCGAGCGGGCCGCGGCGGCCGTCGACGACCCTGTGACCGTCGAGGTCGAGTCGCTCGAGGAGCCGGGGGACGGGGACGGCACGGCCGGACCCGGGTGACGGTCCTGGTGTGTCGGGCTCGGCCCCGGACGGCCCGCAGTTAGATTTACACCCCTGTCGGCCACAACACCGGGTGTGTTGTTGGTTATCGCGTACTCGCGGGAGGCGCGACAGACGCTGCGAAACGTCTGTCGGGCCCACGAGGGGACGGTTGTGCGGCAGACCGGGCGGGTAGCGCTGCTCGCCGAGACTGAGTTCGGGGCGTTCCAGGCGTTACGCCTGCGGGCGAAACACGGCGTCGAGGTCCAGCTCGAACGGACTAGGCCGTTCAACGAGTTCGAGGGGGTCCGCGAGGGCGTCCGGGAGGCCGCCCAGGCCTACGAGACCCGCGACGAGCCGGCGACCCCCTACGCCGCCTTTGCCTCCGGCCGGGAGCTGCCGAGCAAGACGGAGATGCAGGACCGGGAGCTGTGAGGTGTCGGGTCGGGGCGGTCGTCCGGGTCGGCGAGGCTGTCACGCTGCCCGAGGGTGACGCGGCCCGGCTGGCAGCGGCCGTCGGGCGCGAGGAGCCAATCGAGCCTGCCGGCGAACCGTCGGTCGCCGTCGACTGCCCGTCGCCCGGGCCGGTACACGGGTACGTCTCACCGGTTCGTGAGGGGATGGGGCTGCGCGTTCGGACGGCACTCGCTGCCGCGGCCCGAAGCCGCGGGCTGACGACACCACACGATGAGCCCCTGGCGTCAGTCCGCGAGCAGTTGGCGGCGCTGACGGTCGAGGCGACCACGGGCACGGAGGCGCGTCGGGAGGTAGCGGAGACAGCAACCGAGACCGACCGCCTGCGCGAGCGGGTCGCGGCGGCGCGTGGCCGGCTCCAGGCCGTCCGCGAGGCCGGCGGGGACGTGGCGACAGCCAGTGCAGACCTCAAGGCGGCGGTGAGAGAGCTCTCGGAGGCCGAGACGCGGGCGGCGGCGGCGGCCGAACGGCTGGAGGCGGCCAGCGAGCGCGAGCGGGAGGCTCGCGACCGGCTGGAGCGCCGGCGCCGGCTCCAGGACCGTGCGGCGAATCTCGAACGAGAGGCGCGGGCGGCCCTGGTCACACAGGTCCGCGAGGAGTACGCCCGAGCGGTCGGCGAG
>JAQCNN010000068.1 GCA_028275005.1 Salinirussus sp. | reverse complement strand
GGCCGGTCCACTACATGCTCGCACTCGCGGGCGGGGAGGTGCCGGTCGCCGACTACGCCACCTACGGGACCGAGGCGCTCGCGGTCAACGCCGCCGGCGTCATGGCCGAGACCGACAGCCGGGCCTGCCTGCTCGCCAACCACGGGCTGGTGGCGACCGGGCCGGACGCCGCGGCGGCGGTCGAGACCGCCGAGGCCGTCGCACAACTGGACTGCCGGGCGCGGGCGCTCGGGGGTGCCGACCCGCTGCCCGAGGCGGAACTCGACCGTGTCGCCGAGCGATTGGGGGCATACGGCCAGGACGGCTGACCGGCAGGTGGACCGCCGGAGTCGGACCGGATGGGAGCGCAGTCCGGGAGTCGGGGGTCGGCCACCCGAATCTATATGACTCGGTGGTCGGTAGAAACCGGCGATGCTCCGCGAGCGTGTTCGGCGGCTACTCCTTCGCTTTCCGGACGCGCTCGCACGCGTCGGGCTCGTCAGCCGTGAGCGCGCCCGGACAACCTTCGAACTCGCCGCCCCGTCGATGGTCTCGGCGGGGATCTGGACGGTCCTCCGGATCACCGACTTCCTGATGGTGAGTCTCGCCCTGCCCGACGCCGCGGTTGCCGCCCTCGAGATCTCCTTTCAGTTCTACTTCGTGGGCTTCAGCCTGGCTATCGCGGTCTCCAGCGGGACGATCAGCCTGGTCTCACGGTTCAAAGGCGCCGGCGAGGACGGCGCCGCCGACCTCGCGGTGAAGCAGTCGGTCTGGTTTGCGGTCCTGTTGTCGGTGCCCCTCACTGTGGTCTCCTGGCTGTTCGCCGACGAGCTCATGGGGCTGTTGAGCGCGGACCCCGCCGTCGTCGAGTTCGGCGCGGCCTACCTCCAGGTCGTCATGCTCGCACTGGTGTTTCGCTTTGTGAGCATGATCGGCTCGCGGGGCCTCCAGGGGTGTGGTGACACGGTGACGCCGATGTACGTCAACCTCGTTATCATCCCGGTCAACATCCTCCTCAACGCCGTGTTGATCTTCGGGCTCGGGCCCGCCCCGCGGCTGGGGATCACCGGCGCCGCCCTGGGGACGGCCGTCGCAAACGTCATCGGCGCGGCTGTCTTTACCGCTATCTATCTCTCGGGGCGGTTCCCGCTGCGGTTCCGGCCCGGCGGGACACAGGTCGACCTCGGGATGGCAGGCGAAATTCTCCGGGTCGGACTCCCGCTTGCCGGCCGCCGGCTGGTCGCCACGCTCGGGCGGTTTCCATTCCTCTACCTGCTCGGGATTCTCGGCACACCCGTCGTGGCCGCCTTCGCCGTTGGCCGCCAGGTCGTCCAGCTGGCGATGATCCCCGGGTGGGGCTACGCGACCTCCGCCAGCACACTCGTCGGGCAACGGCTGGGTGAGGGTGCCGAGGGCGAGGCGACCGCCTACGGCTGGGAGACGGTGACGGTCGCGCTCGTCACCCAGCTGCTCGTCGGCGTGGTCGTCGCCGTCCTCGCGTACCCGGTTGCCCGCCTGTTCGGGACGGCGTCGGTCGACCTCACCGCGGCGTTCATCTGGGTGTTCGTCGTCGGGATCGCCGGCACCAGCGTCGCACAGACGCTCGAAGGTGGGCTCCGCGGCGCCGGGGACACGACCTGGCCGCTGTACGGGATGGCGCTCGGGACTGTCCTCCGGCTCGTGGTTGCCGCCCTCGCGGTGCCGGCGGGGCTCACACTGGCGGCCGTCGGCGACCTGCGGTTCGCGCCGGGGCTCGGGCTCGGCGTCGTCGCCGTCTTTGCCGCGATCCTCGTAGACATGTACAGCCGGGCCGCAGTCAACGCCATCCGGTTCCGGAGTCGCCGGTGGCAGGCGGTCGCCCGTCGCTCGGCCGAGCGCCAGGCCACGAGCGAGGACTGACACCGCCGGCACCCCAGCTCGGGGGTCCCGGCCTCCAGCCACGGAGGGGGTGGTTACTTGCTGGCGGGCCACGAACTCCGGGCTATGACCGACACACCGGACGTACTCGTATTGCGGACCGGGGTCCACGGGATGCCCGTCGCCGACTACGCCGCGGAGCTGCGCGAGCGCCTGCCCGACCGGCGGGTAGTACAGGCCCGGACACCGGCCGAGGAGCGTGAACTGGTCGCCGAGACCCCCGTCGCGACCGGCCGGACCGTCGACGACGACGTGCTCGCGGCCGCGGAGCGCCTGGAGCTGTTTGCCTGTGCGTGGGCGGGCACCGACCACCTCCCGACCGGGCGCTTCGAGGAGCGGGGGGTTGCGGTCACGAGTGCCGCCGGCGTCCACGGGCCAAACGTCGCCGAACACGTGGTGGGCGCGATGCTGACCTTCGCGGCCGGTCTTTTCGAGGGGCGTCGCCGACAGGGGCGAAACGAGTGGCGTCACTACCGGACGCGGGAACTCAAGGGGAGTACCGTCACCGTGGTCGGCCTCGGCGCCATCGGGGAGGCGGTGCTCGCACGCCTGGCTGGGTTCGGCGTCGACACGGTCGGCGTGCGCTACACGCCCGGGAAGGGCGGGCCGGCCGACGAGGTCGTCGGGTTCGACACGCCGGGGTTCGAATCGGCGCTCGCGCGGACGGACTACCTCGTGTTGGCCTGCCCGCTGACCGAGACGACCCGCGGGCTGGTCGGCTGGGCCGAACTCGAGACGCTGCCCCACGACGCGGTCCTGGTCAACGTCGCCCGCGGCCCCGTCGTCGAGACGGCGGCACTGGTCCGGGCGCTCCGGGAGGACCGGGTCGGCGGGGCGGCGCTCGACGTCACCGACCCGGAGCCGTTGCCCGCGGACCACCCGCTGTGGGACCTGGAGAACGCCCTCATCACCCCGCACAACGCCGGCCACACACCACACTACTACGAGCGCCTGGCCGAGGTGGTCGCCGGGAACGTCCGCCGGCTCGCGGCCGACGAGGACCTGGAGAACCGGGTGGTCTGAGCCGCGCGGCCCAGGGTGGTGGCATCGTAACGGTCTTTTTTTCGCTCGGACAATGAGATGTATGCGCCTGACTCGTCGCGTCCTCGCCGCGGCGCTGACCGTCCTGGTCGCCGCAGGGCTCGCCGAGCCGGCGGCGGCCCACACCGGCACGACACACGCCGGGACACCACACGGGGTGTTGCTCGGGCTGGTGCTCGTGGGGCTGGCCGGCCTGGGGCTGGGCGTCAGGGCGGTTCGTGGCGGCGGCCGAAAGCTCGGGGCTCTCGGTGTCGGTGCCGGGACGCTGTTCGTTGTCGGCGGAGGGATCGGGCTCGTGGAGATCCAGGTCACACCGGAGGTCGCCCCAGCCTGGAGTGAGTGGTTCACCCTCCTGAACGTCGGTGTCGCCGTTGCGCTCGCGCTGGGGAGCCTGGTGGTCGTGCGCTGGCGGTGGCCCGGCCGGCCGCGCTACGTCGCTCTCGGCGGGCTGCTCGCGGCGTGGACAGCCTACCCCGCGGTGATGCCAAACGGTGGGCTGACCCACCCGTTTGGCTACCTGGTCGTGCTCAGCCTCCCACTCGTCGTTGTGTACGTCCTGTGGCGAGACGCCGGCAGTCGGCTCCGTCAGGCGCTCGCAGGCCGGGCGGCCCGGGTTGGGGCCGGCCTGACCCTCCTGGCGTTCACAGGGTTCTTTGCCGTCTCCTCGGGGACGCTGACACTCAACCCCGACACCGGCGTGGGCCTGCCCGACCACGCCTTCGTGACCGTTCAGGGGGTGGCCTCGCCGCTGGTCTACTGGCCGGCCGTCGAGTTCTACACCCCCTCCGTGCCGGCGGCAGGGTACGTCTCCGTCGGGTCGCTGGTCCTGCTCACGGTGCTGGGCGGGCTGGTGGCGCTGAACGCCGGGCTGGTCGTTCGCCAGTGGTCACAGGGGGAGAGCGGGTCGCCGCGGGCGATGGCCGGCGCACTGGCCTCCTCCGGCGCGACCGCCTGCTGTTGCTGTGCGCCCGCGGTGTACGCCGTCGTCGGCGCGGCCTTCGGGACCGCCGCCAGCCCGGTCTACTGGGCCTTCCTCGACCCGACCTCCCCCGTTGGCGGTCTCTTCCTGTCGGCGAGTGTCATCCTCCTGACCGGGAGCGCGATACGCAGTGCCGCGGACACCTGCCGACTGCCCGGTGCCGACACCGGGGTCGACACCGCGGCGGCCGACTGAGCGGACCGCGGTGCCGGACCTGTCCCGAGATTCGTGGGCAGGGTCGTGTGTCCGTCCCCGCGTGCGGCCGTGGCCGCCCCTGCTCGCGCACGCGACCGCGCCCCGCGCATACCCGCGCTGTCCTGCGGTTCCCGAAAGGCTTTAGCCGAGCAGGGGGTAGAGACAGGTAGATGACAGGAGGTGCGCGGCGGTGGAACTGATCGTCACGGAGAAGGAAAACGCCGCCAGACGGATCGCGGAGATCCTCGGCGAGGGTGGCGCCGAGACAGAGCGACGAAACGGCGTGAGCGTCTACCGCTGGGGGGAGACCCGTGTGGTCGGGCTCTCGGGACACGTCGTCGGCATCGACTTCCCCCCGGAGTACGAGAACTGGCGGGACGTCGAGCCCGTCGAGTTGATCGACGCTGCGGTCGTGACCGAGCCGACCCAGGAGAACATCGTCCGGACGCTGCGCGAACTCGCCGGCGAGGCCGACCGGGTACACATTGCGACCGACTACGACCGCGAGGGTGAGCTCATCGGGAAGGAGGCCTACGAACTCGTCCGCGAGGAGACCGACGCACCCGTCGACCGGGTCCGATTCTCCTCGATCACCGACCGGGAGGTCAGGGAGGCCTTTGCCGAACCCGACGATATCGACTTCGACCTGGCGGCGGCCGGCGAGGCCCGCCAGACCATCGACCTCGTGTGGGGGGCAGCCCTCACGCGGTTTCTCTCGCTGTCGGCCCGTCAGCTGGGCAACGACTTCATCTCGGTTGGGCGGGTCCAGTCGCCGACGCTGAAGCTGGTCGTCGACCGCGAGCGCGAGATCCAGGCCTTCGACCCCGAGGACTACTGGGAGCTGTTCGCGGACCTGGGCGGGGACGGCGAGTCCTTCGAGGCACAGTACTTCTACGACGACGACGGCACCGAGGCCGAGCGGGTCTGGGAGGAGTCGGCGGCCGAGACGGCCCACGAGCGTCTCCAGACCGCCGAGGCTGCCGAGGTGAGAAGTGTCCGCCGGCGTACCCGGACGGACGACCCCCCCGCACCGCTGAACACCACCGCCTACATCTCCGCGGCCGGCTCGCTTGGCTACTCCGCCCAGCGCGCGATGTCGGTGGCCGAGGAGCTGTACACCGCCGGCTATCTCACCTACCCCCGGACCGACAACACCGTCTACCCGGCGGACCTGGACCCGGCGGAACTGCTCGATGCCTTCGTGGGTAGCCGTGCCTTCGGTGAGGATGCAACGGCACTGCTCGAACTCGACGACCTGGAACCGACGGAGGGCGACGAGGAGACGACCGACCACCCGCCGGTCCACCCGACCGGCGAGCTCCCGGACCGCGGGGACCTGAGCGACGACGAGTGGGAGCTGTACGAGTTGGTCGTCCGGCACTTTTTCGCCACCGTGGCGGAGCCGGCGACCTGGGCACACCTCCGTATGGTCGCGGAGGCAAACGGCTGCCAGCTAAAGGCAAACGGCAAGCGGCTGGTCGAGCCCGGCTACCACGAGGTCTACCC
>JAQCNN010000048.1 GCA_028275005.1 Salinirussus sp. | reverse complement strand
ACCAGGACGTGGTCGACACCCATCGCGGCCAGCCCCCGGAAGTACTCGACGAACCACTCACCCCCGGCCCGGTAGCCCTGGTGGACGTGCTCGGGCTCGGCCGTCGGGTCCTCTGCCAGCTCCGTCCGGACGGCCATCGCGTAGGGTTTGTCACCGGCCGCGTCACGCCAGTCCTCGAGATAGCTCTCGAGTGTGCGGTCGGGCAGGTGGTAGAACAGCCAGCCATCACCGTGTTCGGCGAGCCACGCGAGGTCCTGGCGGGCGTAGCCCGTCGGGAACAGCGGGACCGTCCCGGCCGTCGGCTCGGGGACGAGGTCCAGTTCACCCGTGAGCGTCACACGCTCGGTGTCGACCGCGGGAAACTCACCGGTCCAGGCCGCCCGCAACACCGCGATGGCGTCCCGAAAGCGTGCGCCACGGGTCTCGGGGTCGACGCCGAAGGCGGAGTACTCGGGGTCTCGGTCGCCGGTCGCGACGCCCAGCAGGAGTCGGCCCTCCGAGAGCCGGTCGACGGAGGCGGCGGCCTTGGCGACGTGGAGGGGGTGTCGGAGTGGGAGGACAGCACTCGCCGTCCCGAGCGCGATATCGTCGGTGTGGGCGGCGACGTGGCTCAGCCACGGCCAGACGTCGAAGCTCTGGCCGGCGTCGCCAAAACGGGGCCAGTACAGCGGCACGTCCCGAGCCCAGAGGGCGTCGAAACCGACAGCCTCGGCGTGGGCGGCCAGCGTCATCTCCCTGTCGACGTCGGGGGTCGTCTCCCGGCGGCCGGTCAGCGGAAACCCCAGGCCGAAGGTGATGTCGTCGGTCCCGAAGGCGCGCTCGTAGCCCGCGTTCGCGTGGTCGGCCATGGGCCTGTTCGGGCGGCCACGGACATGTGCGTGTGGGTGCGGTGCCGCTGGTGGGGACCGGCGACACCCCTTTGGGCGAATGTGCCATACAGTACAGTATCCAGATGGCCGAGACGTTCTACAGCGTCCTCGGGGTCCAGCCCGATGCCGACAGGGAGACTGTCGAGCGGGCCTACCGCGAGCGGGTGAAGGAGTCCCACCCCGACGTGACCGACGACCCCGACGCCCCCCGGGAGTTCGCACGCCTCACCGTCGCCCGGGATGTCCTGGTCGACGACGAGGAGCGGGGGCGTTACGACCGTCTCGGCCACGCAGCCTACGTCGAGGCCCACGTCGACGCGAGCGCGTGGAGCGGAGAGGACAGCGAGACGGCCGGCGACAGGACAGCCGCCGCGACGACAGACACCGACGCCACAGCGAGGACACGAACGACCGCCGCGTCCACGGGGAGCCAGACAGAGCCCCGGGGCGAGGGGAGGACAGTCACCGGCGAGAGGCGGGGGACGGCGGCGTCGGGGGAGTCGGACACGGGGGGTGGGGGGCGACGACGCCGGCGCCAGCGTGGGACGGCAGCGGCCTACCACCGGGTCGACCCGGACATCGGGGGCCGGGAACGCGACCCGCTGTGGCGGCGGGTCGCGGCGGTCGGGTGCCGGGTCGGCCCCTGGGCCATCGTCCACCTCGTCCTCGTCGCGAGCGCCGGCGCGACGGCGTGGTTCGGCTACGCCGGGGCGACACATCTTGAGATGAGCCTGCCGGCGCTGGCGGTGGCCGTTGTCGTCCTCACGACGACCGTACTCGCCTCGGCTGTCCACCTCCTCGCGCGAGTCTACGCCTGAGCCGGGTGTCCCCCGCGTCTCACTGTGCCAGCGGCCGGGACTCGCAAGTCGTTTGTGCGGGCCGCCAGTATAGCTCGTATGGACGTTCGACCCATCGCCGACCTCGGGCCGGGGGAGCGAGCAGCGGCCTTCGAGCGGTCGGCCGGCATCGACGCAGTGCAGGGGGACGTACGCGACATCGTCGGCCGGGTTCGCGAGGAGGGCGACGCCGCGCTCCGGGAGTTCGCCGACGAGTTCGACGGCGTCGACGTGGGCAACATCGAGGTGACCGACCGTGCCGAGCGCGCCGTCGACCAGGTGAGCGACGACGTGCTCGGGGCAATCGAGACGGCCGCCGAAAATATCCGCGCCTTCCACGAGCGCCAGCGGCCGACCGACTGGCGCGAGGACTTCGACGGCCGGGAACTGGGTCGGCGCTTTCGCCCCCTCGGGAGCGCCGGAATCTACGCCCCCGGCGGGACGGCAACCTACCCGTCGAGCGCGCTCATGGGTGTCATCCCCGCGGACGTCGCGGGCGTCGAGCACATCGCGGTTGCCACGCCGCCGGCCGAGGAGCTGGACCCCGCGACACTCGCCGCCATCGAGGTCGCCGGCGCGGACGCCGTCTACCAGGTCGGCGGCGCGCAGGCGGTTGCCGCGCTTGCCTACGGCACCGAGACAGTCGGCGCCGTCGATTGCATCGCCGGCCCGGGTAACCGGTGGGTGACCGCCGCGAAGGCCGAGGTGCGCGGCGACGTCGCGATCGACTTTCTGGCCGGCCCGAGCGAGGTGTTGGTGGTTGCTGACGGCACCGCCGACCCCAATCTCGTGGCGGCCGACCTGGTCGCCCAGGCCGAACACGACACCGACAGCGCCGTCGCCGCCGTCACCGACGACGAGGCGCTGGCGACAGCCGTCGCCGACGCCGTCGAGGCCCAGACCGCCGGCCGGGAACGCCAGGAGGTCATCGAAGGCGCACTGGCAAACGAGGCAAGCGGGGTCTTTCTCGCGCGCTCGATGAGCGAGGCCGCCCTCTTTGCCGAGGAGTACGCCGTCGAACACCTCGCTATCGTCGCCGCTGACGAACAGACCGAGGAGGCCATGCTCGACCGGATCGACAGTGCCGGCTCGGTCTTCCTGGGGCCGTACAGCCCCGTTGCTGCCGGTGACTACGCCGCCGGCCCGAACCACGTGTTACCGACCGGGGGCGCGGCCCGCACGACCGGCGGGCTCTCGGTCGACACGTTCATGCGCTCCTCGACGGTCCAGCGTCTGGACGAGGCCGCGCTGACGGACCTGCGCGAGGCGGTCACGACCCTCGCCACCGCCGAAGGGCTGGAGGGCCACGCCGCGAGTATCGAGCGTCGCTTCGAGGAGTGAACGTGAGTCGGCCCAGGACAGGGGCGGAGGCTGTGGCCTGTGACAGGCGCGGGTGAGCGTCACGGCGGCCGTCACCGGCCACGCTTTCGGCGACACCGTTTTGAGCGTCCCCACAGTACAGAGGTGTATGAGCACCGTTGAGCAGGGCGCACCCGAGGACGCTGTCGCCGTCACCGAGACGGCCGCCTCGGAGGCGCTTGACCTCATGGAACGGGAGGGAATGGACATCGCGGAGGGCGGGCTGCGCCTGTACGTCCAGCAAGGGGGCTGTGCCGGCCTCTCCTATGGCATGCGCTTCGAACACGAGCCGGAGGCGGACGACACGGTCACCGAACACCACGGTCTGCGCATCCTCGTCGACCCGGCCAGCCTCGACTACATCGAAGGCTCCGTCCTCAACTACGAGGGCGGCCTCCAGGGGGAGGGGTTTCACGTCGAGAATCCAAACGTCGTCAGCGAGTGTGGCTGTGGCGAGAGCTTCCGTACCTGACCTCGCTACTCAGCGCTCCCCTCGAGTTCGAAGGCCACCTCCACCTCGACCTGGTACTCGCGGTCGTTGACGCTTGCTAGCTCGACGCCCTGTTCCTCCACCTCGAGCCAGTGGATGTTGTTGAGGGTCATCTCCGCACGCTGGATGGCGTCGTCGACTGCGCCCTCGAAACTGTCACCGCTCGTGCCGATCAGGGTCACTTTCTTGTAAACCATAGTTAGCTACCGTGTTCTCGCTCCCGTCGTAGCTCCGGGGGGAGCTACGCAGGTGTCCATCTGTTCTGTCGCATCGATGGTATAGATTTCGGGGGGCAGAGCGGCGGGTTCCCGCCCGCACAGTTTCGGCGGGCGGAGCCGGCGGATGCGGGCCCGGCCCGCACACTCACGCAAACCGGGGATGAAGCCGCAGGAGTGCGTACCCACCCAGCCCCACGACGACGGCCACGACCCCGCCGGCGACGATCAGCGTCCGGTAGCCGACTGCTGTCGAGGCGAAGAACGCGTCCGCCGTGGCGGTAAAGGCCACCGGGCCGACCGTCTGCCCGAGTCGGAGGACACTGGTCCGCAGGCCCATCATCCCGGCCCGCAGGTCGGCCGAGACGAGTGTGATGACCGTCGTGTCGATCGACGGGATCAGGACCCCGAAGCCGACCCCGAAGACGAACAGCGACACACCGACCGCGAGTGGCGTCGACGCGAGCCAGACACCGAGCAGGCTCACGCCGTACGCGACAAAGCCGAGCACCACGAGCTCCTCGGGTGCCCGCCACTGGGCGATGCGACCGTACTGTGAGGAGACGAGCGCGCTCGCGACCGCGACCGCCGAGAGAAGCGGCCCGATCTCGCTGGCACTGAGACCGAACTGGTCGCTCAACAGCAGTGGAAGCGCGGTGAGCACCGCCCCGTAGAAGACGAAAAACGCCGCAAAGAGCGCGAGAAAGACCGCGAGTGCGCTCGGGAGTCGAGCCACCGCCTGCAGCCGACCCAGATACGTCGACACCGGGTCCGGGTCACTGCTCGGCGTCGGTTCGAGCACGAACAGGGCGAAGACGCCGACGAGGACGCCAACCCCGAAGAACAGAAACGGGACGTTCCAGCGGACCGCCGCGAGCGCGCCGCCGATGAGCGGATACACCGCCGCGCCGGCACTGGTCGCGCTCCCGTTCAGCCCGATCAGCGCGTCACGTTGTCTGCCCTCGAAGGCATCGCCGATGATCGTGACCGCGAGCGTGACTAGCGCGCTCGCACCGACCCCCTGTAGGAATCGGAGCGCGAGGACGTACCGGAAGTCGGTGACGACGGCGATCCCGGCGCCGGCGACCCCGAAGGTGACCAGCAGCGGGACGAGCACGCGGCGACGGCCAAAGCGGTCGGCCGCGAGGCCGGCAAAGGGGGCGATGACCGCCCCAGGGAGCGTGTAGACGGTGATCAGTAGCCCCACCTGTGCGTCCGTGACGCCGAACACCGACCGAAGTTCGGGGAGCACGGGGCTCAGCAGTGAGACCCCCATCACCCCCATCAGCGAACTCGCCAGGATGACGTAGAGGAGACCGGACGTCCACGGGACCCCGGCCGCCGCAGTCCCGGTCTCGGTCGGCTGTGACACGGCACCCCATTCGGCGGGGCCTGTCCTGTATGTTCTGTCTTACGACCACCTTTTTGCGGTTCGAGTGGCTCGCTCCGCTCGCCACCACTCACCGCAAAAACGTGGGCGAAGAAGGCTCGCCGCTCACTCCGTTCGCGGCGAGTGAGTCCCGCTTGCTCCGTTGACAAGGATGTCCGGCCACAAGAGGGGCGGATCTCCGCTCTCGCGAGTCCTTATTTACCTACTGGTAGTCCACGTCGCCTTCGCCCTCGCCGATCCAGGCCCCGCGGTCGGGCTCCCGGGACTCGAGTGGGTCGATATCCTTGTACCAGGGGACGTTCTTGAGGTCCTCCTTGTTGTAGGCGAACTCGTCTTTCGTGTCGGCGACGAACTCGAAGTTCTGGGTCAGGACGATCGCGTCGGTCGGGCAGACCTCCTCACACAGCCGACAGTAGATACACTGGCCGATGTGGAGGTTGTACTGCTCGCCGTTGCGTTTTTCATCCATGACGATCTGGATGGTGTCGTTCGGGCAGACGTTCTCGCACTGCCGACACCAGATACACCGCTCCTGGCTGAACTTGTGGACCCCCCTGAACCGCGGGGAGACCTCCGGCTCGTCCTCCGGGTACTCGACGGTGAACGTCGAGCCGTCGAGTGCGTGTTTCATCGTCGTTGCCATCGATTTGAGTATTCCTATCATTGTCTCCTCCTTACGCGATCGCTCCCACGATCACCGCAGTCAGCACCAGATTGGCGAAGGAGAGCACGAGCATCCCCTTCCAACCGATCTGGATGAGCTGGTCGATCCGCACCCGGGGCAGCGCCGACCGCGCCCACTGGGTGAACAGGAACACCGCCCATATCTTGATCAGAAACCACACAAAGCCCGGCAGTATCGGGCCGGCAGGCCCGCCAAGGAACAGCGTCGCCGCGATGGCGCCGCCGAGGAAGATATGCACAAACTCCCCCAGGTAGACGAGCACGAAGTACACCGAGGAGTACTCCGTCTGGTAGCCGGCGACGATCTCCGTCGGCGCCTCCGGGATGTCGAAGGGGTTCCGGCCCACCTCCGCGAGGTTCGCGATCATAAAGAGCACGAAGGCAAAGGGGTTGACGAAGGCGAACCACGAGGGGATCGCGACCGGCCCGAGGGTGAACAGCGCGCCCTGCTGGGCGGCGACGATCTCGGACATCTGGAGTGTCCCGGTGAACAGGACCACCGACGCACCCGTCAGCACGAGTGGGATCTCGTAGGCGAGATTCTGCGCGACCGCCCGTAGCCCGCCCAGAAACGAGAACTTGTTGTTCGACGCGTAGCCGGCCATCACCAGCCCCAGCGACGCCATCGACGCGACGGCAAAGACGAAGGCCAGCCCGGTCTCGGGGTCGGCGAGTTGGAGCCCACTCCCCATCGGGATCACCGCAAAGCCGAGCAGCGCCGAGGAGGCGATCAGAAGCGGTGCGAGGTCCCAGGCCGGCCGGTCGACACCCTCCGGGACGATCAACTCCTTTGCGAGCAGCCGGACGGCGTCGGCGACGATGATGAGCAGCCCGGCCGGGCCGACACGGTTGACGGCAATCCGGTCGGTGAACTTCGCGGTGATCTTCCGCTTTGCCCACGGCCCCGCGACCGCGGTGTTCGTGAGCATGATCGTGCCGATGAGCGCGGCGCCGATGACCGCCGCGACCACCTCGCCGGCGAGACCGCCGATCGGCAACAGTCCGTTGAGCGTCTCCGGCAGTGTCATCTACCTATCTACCTCGCCCAGGACGATATCCAGGCTACCCAGCGCGGCGATCATGTCCGGGATGTACTCGCCCTCGGCCATCACCGGCAGCGTCTGGAGGTTACAGAAGCAGGGGCTGCGGATCTTGAACCGGGCGGGCTTGTCCGTCCCGTCCGAGCGCATGTAGATCCCGAGTTCACCTTTCGCCCCCTCGACGGCCCGGTAGATCTCCGTGTCGGGCTCGGGCTTGAGCGTCCGGGGGACGTTCGACTGGATGTCGCGTTCGTCCTCCGGCCAGTCCTCGAGCAGGTCGACACACTGCTCGATGATCCGGGCGGACTCCTCCATCTCCTGGAGCCGCACCGAGGCCCGCGCGAAGTTGTCACAGCCCTCGTCGGTGACGACGTCCCAGTCGAGCTGGTCGTAGTAGCCGTAGGGGTCGTCCCGACGGAGGTCGTAGTCGACCCCCGACCCGCGGGCGACCGGGCCGGTCGCGCCGTAGGACTTTGCCTCCTCCGGGGGGAGAATCCCGGTGTCGACCACGCGCATCTGGAACAGCTCGTTCGAGGTCAGGAGGTTGTGGTACTCCTCCAGCCGGGAGGGCCACTCGTCGAGGAAGTCACGGACGCTCTCGAAGTACTCCTCCCGGGGCTCGGGCAGGTCCCAGGCGACGCCGCCCAGCCGGAGGTAGTTGAACATCAGCCGCTGACCGGTCAGGTCCTCCAGCAGGTTCTGGATGACCTCGCGGTCCCGGATGGCGTACATGAAGATGGCGGTAAAGTCACCGTAGATGTCCAGCGCGAAGGTGCCGACCGCAAGCAGATGCGCGGCGATCCGGCACATCTCCGCGGACATCGTCCGGATGACCTGGGCGTACTCCGGCACGGCCAGGTCGGCCATGTCCTCGGCGGCGCGGGCGTAGGCCCACTCGTTGAGGATGCCCGCCGAGATGTAGTCCCACCGGTCGGGGTAGGGCATGATCTGGTGGCGGTAGGTCGACTGCTGGCACATCTGCTCCTCACAGCGGTGGAGGTAGCCGACGTCCGGGTCGATGTCGGCGACCTGCTCGCCGTCGAGCGTCGTCTTGATGTGGAGCACACCGTGGGTCGCGGGGTGGTGGGGTCCGATGTTGATGAACATCGTGTCGGACTCCTGTGGGACGTTCGTCCGCTCCTCGGTCGGGTTGGCGTGCTCGCGCAGCGGGACGATCTGTGGCTTGTCCTGGTTGTAGTCCTGGGAGAGGGGGTGGCCCTGCCAGGTCTCGGGCAGGAGGATCCGCCGAGGGTCGGGGTGGCCCTCGTAGTCGACGCCGACGAGGTCGAAGGCCTCTCGCTCCTGCCAGTCGGCGGTGTCGAAGACCCCGGCGGCGGACTCGCTCGTCGGGTCGTCACGGGTCGTCGGCACGACGACCGACAGCTCCTGTGTCGGGTCGTCGTACTTCTTGAGGTGGTAGATCGACTCGTAACGGTCCTGGTAGTCCTGTGCGGTGACACAGGAGAGGTGGTCAAAGCCCGCCTCCTGTTTGAGCGTCGAGAGGGTGTCCTCGACCTCGTCGGGACGGACCACGAAGCCCTCCGCGTTGATGTGTTCCTCCCGGTCGAGGACGCGCTCGCCGAGGAGGTCCGCGAGCTCGTCGTAGTCGAGGTCACCCTCGGGCGTTACCCCTGCGTCCGGTTGTCGTGGTTGTTCGAGACTCATAGTTGGTTACGCCGAATCGGCCCAGTTGTACCGCATCACAAGGTCGTCCTCGTCGACCTGGTCGGCCAGCTTTGTCACCAGTTCGTCCTGCTCCAGGTCACCGAACTGTTCCAGCTCGTACGGTTTGACCGTGACCGGCGAGGTCTCGCCGTTGGCGATCCGCTCCTGAAGCTTGGCGATCCCGTAGATCAGCGCCTCGGGGCGGGGCGGACACCCGGGGACGTGGATGTCGACGGGGATGACCTCCTCAACGCCCTTGATGACGTTGTACCCCTCCTGGAACGGGCCACCCGAGATGGTGCAAGAGCCCATCGAGACGACGAACTTTGGCTCGGGCATCTGGTCGTAGACCCGCTTCATCCGGGGGGCGAACTTCGAGACGATCGTTCCGGGGACGATGATCACGTCAGCCTGTCGCGGTGACGCGCGCGGGACGCCCGCACCGAAGCGGTCGAGGTCGTGTTTGACCGCGTAGGTGTGCATCATCTCGATAGAACAGCAGGCGATCCCAAAGAGGAGCATGAACATCGATGACCCCCGAACCCAGTTCATGAACTGGTCGAACTTTGTGAGGATGAACGGGGTCGACCCGAATGCCTCCCGGAGCTTCGAGTTGAAGCGGCTGTCGACGCCCTCACCCATCCGTGCCTCCTGTGTGCTCTGTGCCTGGTCCAGCGTGTCGTGAAGTTCGTTTTTGCTCATTATCCTTCGGTCCGCTCGATGCGCTGTTCCTCGGCCCGCTCGCTGCGGACCCACTCGACAGCGCCGTTCCGCCACGCCCACGCGAGCCCGACGACGAGGATTCCGATAAACACGAGCATCGGAACCAGCGCCCTGAACAGCCCCACCTGCTCGATCGCGTCGGTGTAGATGACTGTCCACGGGAAGATCAGGACGGTCTCGATGTCGAAGACGACAAACAGCAGAGCGACCATGTAATATTGGATGTTGAACTTGATCGACCTGCTGGAGCCCGTCGGAATCTCACCGCTCTCGTAGGTAGCGCGTTTTCCCTGCTCCGGGACGCTCGGCCGCAACAGCCACGAGACGAGCATCATACTCAGCGGGATGATGACGGCGACTGCGGCGAGTGCCCCGATGGCGATCCATGCGTTTGTCATACCGGTGTCTCCTATCGTCCGACCCTTTGGAGTGCCTCCATATAAGGGTTCATTTCCGCCCCGTCTATCGCGTGCGGCTGTCGCGGCGGACCGCTCCCCCCGCTACTCCGCCTGGTGGTCGCGGAACCCGGGTGTGCCACGCTCGTGAAGCGCCCGCGAGACCGTCCCGACCCCCTCACGCAGCCCCTCGTGGTACGCTACGAGGCGCTCGCGTAGTTCGTCGTGCTCGCGTGCGAGTATCTGAACCGCCGACAGCGCCGCGTTGAAGGACTTGCCGGCGTCGACGGCGACCAGCGGTGCGCCCTGGGGCATCCCGATCACCGAGTCGACGGATTTCTCCTGGACGGGCACACCGACGACGGGCAACGGGTAGGCGATGGAGGCGGTCATGTTCGGCAGGTCCGCCGACTTTCCCCCTGCGCCGGCGATGACCACGTCGAGCCCGCGGGCCTCGGCCGTCTCGGCGTAGGCGTACAGGAGGTCCGGGGTTCGGTGGGCCGAGACGACGAACGTCTCGAAGGTAAAACGGGCCTCCGGCGGGTGTTCGTAGTCGGTCTGCTCCGCGAAGCCGAGGTGGTCGGTCAGGGCGTCGTAGGCGCCGGGCCGACCCGTCTCGGAGCCGGCCATCACGTCGAGATCCGAGTCCGACCCCATGACCACCCCGACCTCGGGCGTCTCGGCGTCCGGCCGGTCCACAGTCGCCTGCTCGTTGAGCTGGTCGACCAGCGACTGAACGGCGTCGGTCATGGACAACCGTGGGTGGCTCCCGCCTGTAAGCGTTCTCACTCCTGGAAAGTCAGCCCGTCCCGGGCCGCCCGTGTGGCCTCCAGTAGCGTCGTTGGGTCCCGGCCGTCGTCGGCGGCGGGACGGGTAATGTGGCCCATCTTCCGGAGCCGGTAGCCCTCCCGCTTGCCGTACCAGTGCAACGCGAGCCGGTCGCGGGCGAGGGCGTCGTCGACCCCCTGGAGCGTCACCTTCTGTCGGCCGGTCACGTCACAGAGGATGTTCGCACTCGCCGTGGGGACGCGGCGCTCGGTCGCGCCGAGCGGGCGGCCGGTCACCGCGCGGACGTGTTGTTCGAACTGTGAGGTGTGACAGCCCTCGATGGTCCAGTGCCCGGAGTTGTGTGGCCGGGGGGCAACCTCGTTGAGGAGGACCGCCCCGTCGGCGCGCTCGAAGAGTTCGACCCCGTAGACACCCCGCCCCTCCATGACCGCGAGGACGTCCCGTGTCACCTCGCGGGCACGCTCCCTGACGGCCGGGGACGCACGGGCCGGCGAGACGGTCTCTCGGAGGATCTCCTCGCGGTGGACCGTCTCCGTCACCGGAAACGTCTCCTGTTCGTCGTCGCCCAGACAGCCCATCACCGCAAGCTCGCGCTCGAAGTCGACAAACTCCTCGACCATCGCCGGGCCGTCGATGGCGGCAAAGGCCTCGGTGACGTCGTCGGGTGACTCGACGGGGACGTTCCCCCGGCCGTCGTAGCCACCCTCGCGGGCCTTCAGCATCGCCGGGTAGCCCAGCTCCGCGAGCGCCTCGCGGAACTCCGCCTCGGTGTCGACCGCCCGGAACGCGGGCACGGGCACACCGGCCTCCCCGAGCCGGCGCTTCTGGACGAGTTTGTCCTGAATGACCCGGAGGGTGTCGGGGGCAGGGTGGACCGGTGTCCCCGTCGCGTCGGCGACCCGCTCGAGTGCGTCGGGGTCAGCGAGTTCGATCTCGAAGGTGAGGTAGTCCGCTCGCTCGCCGAGGTCGCGGATGGCCGCCTCGTCGTCGAAGTCGCCGACGACCTGGTCGCGGACGACAGGCGCGGCCGGGCAGTCCGGCGTGGGGTCCGAGACGACGACCTCGACGCCGAGCGGGCCGGCCGCTTCCCCGAGCATCCGTCCGAGCTGTCCGCCGCCGACGACGCCGAGCGTCGGGCCGGGTGACCCCAGTGACATACCGCCCTGTTCCCCACCGACCCCGTTAAGTGTCACGCGTCGGGGGCAGGTGTGCCTGAAGCGGTGGCTGTCGGGGCCGGACCCTGGTGGGACCGGGGCTGTGCCGGGTGTGGGGCGCGTCGTCACCGAGCGGTCGCGTGTGACCCCCCCGGAACGGGCAACACCCGGCCGAGGCACGCGGGCGCCCGCCGACAGCGGAGACGGTTTATCGCTGCGGCGTGAGTGAGTGTAGTATGCACGTCGTGATCGCCGGCGGTGGCCGCGTCGGGGCACAGACCGCGGCCCACCTTGTCGACGACGGCCACAGTGCGACCGTCATCGAGAGCCACGAACCAACCGCAGCCGGGGTTCCCGACTCCGACCTGATCGAGGTGGTAATCGGTGATGCCGTCTCCCCGGACACACTCCAGAAGGTGTCGATGGAGCGGGCCGACGTCTTCGCCGCGCTCACCGGCGACACGAACGCAAACGTCGCCGCCTGCTACATCGCCCAGACCGGGTCCCAGTCGATCAGGACGGTGATGCGGATCGGCTCGGACGACGAGCGCGAGTACGGCGACCACGAGGCGATCGACGCGGTGGTCTTTCCGGAGGCGGTTGGCGCGGAGAACGCGACAGAGCGGATACTCCAGCCGTAAGCCGGCCGAGCGGGCGAACGGTCGTGACGGCACTCAGCCCGCGCGCGAACTGACCGGGAGAGGAGTCCGGCTGTCGCCGCTCACCCCTGCCAGTCCTCGTGGACGAGGACGGTGACCTCCGAGCCAAACGAGCGGATGCCGTAGACCGAGCGGTTGTACTGGGCGGCAAAGTCGGCGTCGAGGTCCTCGAGTTGCCCCTCCTTCGCGAGGACGAGCGGTGGCGGGCCGTCCTCGCCGGTCAACAGGTCGGCGGTCGGCGTCGGGTTCACCACCCCCGACTGCTGGCGCTCGCAGGTGACTGTCGCGTTCGCGGAGACCATGTACCAGTTCAGCGGGAGTGTCTCCGGCCAGTTCGTACAGACCGGCCGGAACGAGAGCGGATACTGGTCCGCCCCGGTCTGCCTGACAAGCGAGTTTTCCTCGGACTCGCTGTAGACCACCATATCGGGGCCACCGTCGTTCTCGGCGGCGACGGCGGCGAGCCGGTCGGCGACCGGGTCCAGGTCGTCGGCCGGCTGTGCGTACTGGACGAGGACGTTCTCCCGCTCGGCCGGCTCCTGGTAGACCGAGCCGGCGGCGACGGCCCCGACCTGCAGCGTCGTGAGCAGGAGCAGGCCGGCGACCACCCCCGTCACCACGGTGTCGCTGTCGGCGTCGAAGCGCCCACCCCGGGCGACGAGGGCGGCCGAGACCAGCAGGGCTGTGAGCACACCGACGTGTAGCCAGGTGAGGTCGAGGACGGGGTTTGTCGGCTGGACGGGGAGTGCCTCCGCCAGGACCCGGACGACCGCGTAGCTGAGAAGGAGTGCCGGCCCGGCGAACAGCGCGGCGCTGACGGCGTCACTCCGGGGCGCCGTGGCCCGCCCCCACCGGTAGACCCTCGCAACCCCGACCGCGGCCGGGATCGACAGGGGAACGATGGTGTGGACGACGATCCACGCCCCGAAGATGTCGGTCCCGAGGGGGTAGCCGACAATCGAAGCCAGCCCGGCGTAGCCGGCGAGCATCACGAGATTTCGCGAGCGGGGGCTGGCGTAGCGTTCGTACAGGAAGCCAAAGAGCGCGAAGCAGCCAACGGCGGTCGCGTTGAGCAGGAGTACCTCGAGATACTGGCCAAAGAAGGAGACGTAGGTGTCCAGAAGCGAGCCGTCCCCCGATGCCGCCCCGCGCCCGAACCAGCTGACGTACTCCCAGCCGGCGTAGGAGAGCACGTCGACGACGTAGCCCGGGAACGCGAGCGGCCGGCCAGCGGCCTCCCACAACCCCATGCTGACGGTCGACTCCCAGGGCGGGGTCTCGGTCAGGTAAACGCCCGCGAGCCCGTCGCCACGGGGGGCAAAGAGGAAGACGGCCACCCCGACGAAGACGACCGCGGCGCCGGCGAGGTGGGCGGTAAAGCGCAGGTACCGCCTCGCGCTCGCACGCGGGCGTCGCAGCCGTGAGCGCAGCGTCGAGGCCCCGTCAACAGGGGCCAACAGGAGGCCGACGAGGAGGTGGCCCAGCCGGCCAAGCCGGGAGTTCCGGGCTCGTTCGAGCCCCGTCCGGTAGGTGTGTGGGCGGTGAAGGCCAACGTCGGCGAGCAACGCGGCGGCGCCGACCCAGGTCAGCACGTAGATGACAGCGTTCTCCTTGGAGGCAAAGCCGAGTGCGGCAAGCGCCCCGAAGGCGTAGAGATACCGGACCCGCCGGGTGTCGTAGTACCGGACCAGTACCCCGAGCCCTGCGAACAGGAAGGTTGCAACGAGGATGTCGCTGCGCATGAACCGTGAGTAGTACAGCAACACGGAGTTTGCGGCGAGAAAGAGGGCCATCGCCACCACCTCGTCGCGGTCGAGATGGTCGCGAAAGAGGTAGGCCGTGCCGGGAAGGGCGGCGCCGACCAGGGCGACCGGCAGCCGGACCGCGAAGTCGGTCGCTCCGAGCGTGGAGACCAGGGCCCGGTCGACGTGCTGGACCAGCGGGCCGTGGACGATCGGGCGGTAGGCGAAGTGCCCGAACTCGTCGTAGTGAACGACCCAGTGGGCGACCCGGGCCTCGTCCCAGTGGGCGGTCCGGGCGTCGAGAGCGACCAGCCGGACCAGGGCCGCGAGGACGACGACGACGGCGAGCACCTGCCACAGCTTCACCCGGCCGGCCGCCGTCAGCACGCGCCCGAGCGCCGACTGTGTCGGTTCGTCGGCCGGGCCGGTTTCGGGCGGGATGTCGTCGTCGGAGGGGTCGTCGGTGGAGGGGTCCTCGTCGGAGGGAGGGGTGTCGGGGGCGGCCGCGTCGTCGGCCTCGCGACGCTCCATACCCGCTCACCTGGGGCGGATAGGTAGAGTTCTTGTGGTTTCTGTCGGGCGAAACGGGTGGCAGAGGTGTGTGGGTGGGCGGTGGGCGCCTCGCAGAAACGGCAGGGCTTTTATCGCCCGGGGCCGGCGGAGAGGTATGGTGCGTCTCGGACTGGTCGTCGCCGCGTACGAGAAAGGCGACGGGGAGCCGGTCGTCGCGCGGATGGCCGAGCAGGCCCGCGAGGCCGCAGCCGAGCACGACGCGACCGTCGGTGCGGAACTCACGGTGCCGGGTTCCTACGACACGCCGCTGGCAGCCGACCGGTTGGCCCGTCGCGAGGACATCGACGCCGTCGTCGTCCTGGGTGCAGTGGTCACCGGAGACACCGACCACGACCAGGTGATCGCCGCGGCGGCCACCCAGGGGCTGACCGACGTCAGTCTCGACCGCGACACCCCCGTCATGTGTGGGATCCTCGGCCCCGGGATGAGTACCGCCGAGGCCGAAGAGCGGGTCCCGAAGGGCGGCGAGGTCGTCGAGAGCGCCATCGACACCGTCCAGGAACTCGACCGGACGACCGCGGCCGAGCCGGTAGCCGGTCGCGAGCCGACACCCGACCCGGACTCAGACCCCGACCAATGAACTTCGACTTCGCAGACCGCGTCGACCGTGTATCGCCGAGTGCGACACTTGCGATCAGCAACAAGGCAAGCGCACTCGAAGCAGAGGGCGTCGATGTCGTCGACCTCAGCGTCGGCGAACCCGACTTCGACACCCCACAGAACATCAAGGACGCCGCCGAGGAGGCCCTAGAAGCCGGCAAGACCGGCTACACCACCTCCCAGGGGATCACCGAACTCCGAGAGGCCATCGCCGACAAACTCGCCGCCGACGGGCTGGACTTCTATGGCCCCGAGAACGTGATGGTCACCCCCGGGGGCAAGCAGGCCCTCTACGAGGTCTTCCAGGCGCT
>JAQCNN010000043.1 GCA_028275005.1 Salinirussus sp. | reverse complement strand
CCGATCTCCTCGAGGGTCTCCATCCCGCGCTCGATGACCGCCCGCTCGCCCATCGACTCGGCGGACTTTGCGCGCAGAACCGTCGAGATGGAGTCACCCTGTGCCTCCAGGATCTGGCTCTGCTTTTCACCCTGGGCGCGGATGATGTTCGACTGCTTTTCACCCTGGGCCTCCTCGATTGCGGAGCGCCGTTCACCCTGCGCTTCGAGGATCATCGCCCGACGGCGACGCTCGGCGGAGGTCTGTTGCTCCATTGCCTGCTGGACGTCCTTGGAGGGGTTGACCTCTCGGACCTCGACTGACTCGACGCGAATCCCCCACTCGTCGGTGGGTTCGTCGAGTTCCTTGCGGATCTTCGCGTTGATCTCCTGGCGCTTGTTCAGCGTGTCGTCCAGTTCCATGTCGCCGAGCACCGCCCGGAGCGTCGTCTGGGCGAGATTCGAGACCGCACGCTTGTAGTCGTCGACCTGGAGGTAGGCCTTCTCGGCGTCCATCACCTTGATGTAGACGACGGCGTCGGCCGTCACGGGGGAGTTATCCCGCGTGATGGCCTCCTGTCGGGGCACGTCAAGCGTCTGTGTCCGCATGTCGAAGCGGTATGTCTTTGTGACGAAGGGTAACACGAATTGGGGGCCAGGCTCGAGTAGCCCCTGATACTTCCCGAAGCGTGTGTACGCCCGCTTCTCGGTCGCGTCGACGATGACGATGCTGTTGTAGACCGTCACGATGGCGAGCAGCAGGACCACAACTGCCACCAGCGGGAGCGGGCTAAACAGCTGTAACACCAGGGACATAACACTCTCATTTAGGCGTGTTCACGCAAAAGCCTTCCCCGCGGCGGCCGAGTCAGGCGCTGGAACCGGATTCCCGCTCGGCTTCGCGCTCCGACTGCCCGCCCGACTCCGTCTCACTCGCGGCCGAGGCATCCGCCTCGGTCGCCTGCCGGTCGCGGGCCAGTTCGCGGTCGATGTCGTCGGCGATGTCTCCGACGGCCTCGACGGTCAGGACGTTCCCGCCGCCGGGGTCGAGGACGATCACCTCCGTCCCCTCCGGGATCTCGCCGTCGATACTCCGGGCACGGTAGAGCGGGTTGAAGCCGCCGTCCTCCAGTTTCACCTCGCCCTCGGTCGGGCTGACACTCTCGGTCACCCGGCCGCTCTGGCCGCGCAGCGAGTCCGAGTCCGAGGTCTGGTCGACGCCAGCACCGGTGTAGATGTCGAACTGCTGGTAGCCATACAGCGTCGCCGCCCCGGCCCCGAGGACCACCGCTGCGAGGATCAACACGTTGAGGATGCCAAGCGCCGGCGGGAGGACGAATCCGACGAGGCCGGCGGCAAACAGCGACACCCCGGCCACGAAGAAGTGTGCGCCGGGGGCGAAGGCCTCGGCCACGATGAGCCCCGTGCCGACGAGTAGCAGAATCGTCGGCAGGCCCACCTGCAACAGGTCCGGGAAGACAACCATACAATTCGTTGGTGTCGCGCGCCGAATAATCCTTCGGGGCCGTCCGCCGACCGACTCACCCCAGGATGGGGTAGTTCTCCCGCGCCATCGCCACCAGTCCGTCGACGGTGTCGGGGTCGACCGTCCAGAACGCCTCGTAGAGCGACGGGTCGCGGTGTTTGGCGACGAGTGCCGCCTTTGCCCCCGGTCGGCCGCCGTCGTACAGCAGAAACCAGTAGTCCTGGAAGACCCCCTCCTCGTCGGGGATGACCCCGAACGGCTGGTCCGCGAGGCCGGTGTCGGGGTAGCCGACAACCGCCACGTCGAGGCCGGTCTCGGCGAGCCGACGGTAGACCGACTTCGTCCGCGAGGACCCCGCAATCGCCGACAGCTCCTGGAAGCCGACCCGGAGCCACCCCTCACCGTGGTCCAGCGCCCGCTGTTCGAGCTGCCGGGAGACGTCGACCATCTGCCCGTGGCTGGTCCCCGGGGACACTGTCACGTCCGTGTCGACGTCGAACGGGAGCACCGCGGGGTCGAACGGCTCCTCGCCGGCAAAGGCCCGCTCGATACTGTCGGCCGGCAGGAGGTCGTCGAGGGCGACCGTCCCGTACACCTCGTCGCCGTGGTGGAACACGGGGACGTTCGCCGGCTTGCCGCGGTCCGTGGCCGCGGTTCGGACCGCGACCCCGTAGCCCGACAGGTGGCCGGCCAGCGTCTCGAGTCGCTCCTGGGGGCCGTCGTAGTCGTACACGGTCAGCGTTCGTACCCGGTCTCTGAGGTGTTCGAGCAGTGGCTTCATGTTTCCTGTTCCGGCAGCAGGTAGCCGTGCCAGTCGTCGCTGTCGCGCAGGCGGTACTCCGGGTCGGAGCCGTCGGGGTGTCGCACCTCGACGACGGTGTCGAACAGGCCCGTCAGCGCCGGGCGCTCCCCGCCGGCGAGCCCGTCGGTGTCGAGTGTGGCGACCGTCTGGCCGCCGGCCTCCGACACCCGGGCCATCAGGGCGTGCATGAACCGGTAGACGGGTTCCAGGTCGGTCGCGACCAGCAGCGCGGTGACGTTGTCGACGAGCACACGCGAGCCGAGCCGCTGGCTCCGCCTGCTCCCGTCGTACATCTCCATGAGCACGCTGGCGATCCCCGTCAGGTCCCCCGGCGTGTCCACCGACCGGGTGAACTCGTCGGGCTCGGGGCCGCCGTCACAGGCGACAACTGCGGGCCTCGGCAGGGACACACACTCCGGCGTTCGCGCGTCCAGCCGGGCTCGCGCGTCGGTGGCGGAGCCGGCGGTCGTGACGTAGAACGGGCGCCCCTCGGTCTCGACGATAGCGGCGACTAACAGCTCTACGGCTATCCGGGTCTTCCCGCTCATCGCCGGGCCACAGACGAGGACGTCACCGACGCCGGTCGCCGGGAGCCGCTCGGCAACCGAGATGGCCCCGTCGACCCCCTCACTGTGGTCAGTCGCCACGACCTATCACTACCTGCCTATCGCCACCACCTGGTAAAAATGTCAGCACTCGACCCGTCTCAGGCCTGTCGCTGGATCACGAACCGGGTGAACTCCCGGAGTTGCTCCTCCGGGCCGGGCTCCAGGTCGAGGCCGTCGAGGTGGGCGCGGGCGCTTTCCGCGAGGTCACGGGCCCGCTCGCGGGCGTACTCGACGGCGCCGGCCGCCTGCATGATCTCGATGGCCTCGATGATCTCCTCGTCGGTGTTCTCGGCCGCCCAGAGGACCTCCTCGAGCCGGGCGACGTCCTCGGCCGGGGCGACCTCCGCGGTACGGATGACCATCAGGGTCTTTTTCCCCTCGCGAATGTCGTTGCCGAACTCCTTGCCGAACTCGCCGGCCTGGTCGAGGGTGTGCTCGACGTCGAGGATGTCGTCGCCGATCTGGAAGGCGATCGACATCTCCTCGGCGTACCGGGCGACGTCCCGCTGGACGTCCTCGGACTGGCCGGTGACGATTGCCGCCAGCCGGGCGACGATGCGTGCCAGACAGCCGGTCTTGCAGGCACACATCTCGAAGTACTGGGGCTCGTCGACGGTCACGGCCTTCTGGTTGTGCCAGTAGATATCCATCCCCTGACCCAGGTGTGTCCGGTTGAGTTCGTGGGTCAGCATCTCGTAGGCGTCAAGCTGCTGGGCCGGTGTGAGCTCCTGGGAGTTGCGGGCGATCACCTTCAGCGGGACGAAGTACATCGCGTTGCCGGCGTTGAGTGCGATGTCGGTGCCGTGCTGGTGGTGTAACGCCGGCTCCCCCCGGCGCATCCGGGCCTCGTCCTCCACGTCGTCGACGATGATCGTCCCGTTGTGGAGGATCTCGGGGATGGTGGCGTAGGGGAGATACGCCTCTGGGTCCTCGCCAAAGGCGTCGACGGTGATGAGAAAGAGAATCGCACGCCAGCGCTTGCCCCCGCGGTCCAGCAGCTCCCAGATCGGGTCGGCCAGGGCCTGCTGCATGGCCCCCGCGTGGTACGCGTAGCTTGGCTCGCCGAAGAACTCGCCCAGATACGCCTCCTCCACCTCCCGAGGGAGCAGCTCCCGGATGGCCTCGTCAACCGCCGGCCGCCACTCGGCGAGAACGTCCTGCATACCGGCTCTCTCGGTGTGCGACCTCAAAAAACCACCCACTCGGTGCGGTGGCCGTTATCCCCGCTTGGCGGGCTCTGACGGCCGGCTTCGGTGCCGACCCGGGACCGCAACACCGGCCCGGTGGCCGGGGGCGAGTGGAAAAGTTCTAATGCGGGTAGTGTGGAAGAGCGAGTATGGCCCCAATCGTCAGACTGTTCGGCCCCGTCGACGGGGTGCTGGGCGCCGAGGTGGGCATTGGCGAGGTGCTCGTCGTCGAGGTGCTCCTGCTCGTCCTGGTGGTCGGAAACTTCCTCACACGGTTTCTCGCCCACAGCCGTCACCGGCGCCAGGCTGCGGAGGGTCCGGAGGCAGTCTCCCGGGTGCTCCCCCACGAGATCCTAAACGTCGCCCTGGTCGTCGTCTCACTGTACTACCTGACCCTCGACGCCCACGCCGGCATGGTCATGTCCGTGCTCGTGTTGACCGTCTTTCTCACCGACTTCTTCGAGTTCGAGGCCCGGAAGGCCGAGGCCCGCCGTGATGTCCCGCTCGACCGCCC
>JAQCNN010000034.1 GCA_028275005.1 Salinirussus sp. | reverse complement strand
GCAAACGACAGGATGCGAGGGAAGACCGCTCCGCGGGTCACGTGTTGCGCTCCCCGCTTGCACCGGGGCTCTCCGCCGGGTCGGCCCCGTGGGTCTTCCGCACTGGCGAGGGACCGCGTGGGTCCGGGCAGTGCGAGGGAAGGGATTTGAACCCTTGGACCCCTACGGGAGCGGATCTTGAGTCCGCCGCCGTTTCCAGGCTTGGCTACCCTCGCACGCACTCATCCTCTGAGGGGGACGATTAAAGCCTTCACGGACGGCAGCGTCGATGGACCCCTCACGCGTGGGCCAGCCCGTGCTGAGCGGACTGTGGTCGTCGTGACCGCCGGCTGTTATCCGGGGAACTACTCACCCTCGCTGCCGGTCGGCCCGACATCTCCGTAAGTTATTTTTGAGAGCCCGACGACGGTGGAGACAAGTCCGCTTGCGGTAACACAACAAAACTTGTACACATGACTGACGACACACTCCTGCTCATCGGGCGCGAAACAGGGTGCCGGTCGACGTACGAGACCCACGCCGACCGGTTGCGCGAGCGCGAGATGGCCGACGTGGTGCGGGTTCTCACCTACGGGTCCGACCCGGTCCGGGACCTGCGTGACGACCTCACCGCCGTCGAGACTGAGCGAGCATACGTGGTGCCGGCGTCCCCGGCACACACCCACGAGACGGTCGACGAGGTGCCACGGGCACTGTCGTATCTCGACGCGGACCTCCGGTACTGCGAGCCGGTCGGTCGACACCCGGCCGTCACCCGGGCGGTCCGGCACCGAGCGGCCGAACACGTCGAACCGGGGCCGGACGTCGGGCTAGCGCTGGTCGGGCTGGGAAACAGCGCCGGCAGCTACTCCCGTCGGATGGTCGAGACCCACGCCGACCGCCTCCGCGACGAGTACGGCGCCGTCCGGGCGTGTTACCTCCTGCAGAACCCCGCCGTGGAGTGTGTCAGGTACAATCTACCGACGAGTCAGGCGGTCGTGGTACCGGTGTTCGCTGCGCCTGACGACGCCACAGAGCAGTCGATCCCCCAGAGGCTCGACCTCGACCGTGGCGGTCTCGCCTACGCGAACCCGCTCGGGACCCACCCGGGTGTCACCGACGCGCTCGAAGCAGGTGTAGCAAGCGCCCGCGCGGTGGACAGAGACGGCCCCGCCTCCTTCGAGGACGCGCTTGCCTCAGCCCGGGCACCGATGGCCGCCGACGGGGAGGGCCCCGGCCGCTGACCGCGGTGGGGCGACACCGGGGACGACGCGGACCGGTCGGTCGATAACGAGGCTCCCTCAGAACTGGCCGTTCGAGCGGTCCGGGTCGGCCATCAGGAGTGTAACACTTTTGTTTACCGTAGCAGGCCCCGGGCTGTCGGGTCGGGGCCGCCGCCGTGGCTCAGCCGTCCCCCTCCTGGTCCGACCCGGCCTGTAGCGACACGTCACCGTCCCGGGCATCGCTCGCGACGTGGACGAGTTCGTTCGCCAGCCCGGCGGCCAGCCCGCTACCACCCCGCCTGCCGACGTTCGTTACCGCGGGAACGCCACACTCGGCGGCGACCGCTCGGAGGCGCTCGCGGCTCTCGGTCGCCTTCACGAACCCGACCGGCGTCGCGACGACGACCGCAGGCCGGGTCCCCTCGGCGATGCAGTCCGCCAGGGCGAGGGCCGCTGTGGGGGCGTTTCCGACAACGGCGATAGCGTCGTCGTAGACACCCTGTCTGTCCAACTCGAGGACCGACGCGGCCGTACGGGTCATCCCCGTCTCCGCGGCGAGGGTGGCGCCGTTACCGATCGCCTTCCGGACCGGGCAGTCGTGGCCCCGGCCGGTGATACCCGCCTTCACCATCGTGATGTCCGTGACGACCGGTCGCTCCGCGAGGACTGCCCGCGCGCCAGCCCGGACCGGCTCCGACTCACTGGCACCGGTAAACCGGACGAGATGCTGGAACTCGGGGTCCCCGGTCGCGTGGACGGCCTTTCCTCGCATCCGGTCCGCGAGCGTCTCCTCGGGGACGAGCTCTCGCACGCGGTCCATACTCGTTTCAGCGATCTCCATGGCGTTCTCGGTGGTCGCACCGAGGTCGGCGTACTCCTCGAACCCGTCCTCGCCAGCGGGGTCAGTCGTCATCGCTTGCCACCTCCTCCGGCTCGGCGACGTGGCCGGCGCGTGCTTCCAGGTCCCCGTCGACCTGGAGGTTGAGGTCGCGTAACCGCTGCTCGGTGTCACCGTCGGCGTCCCAGAGGCCGCGGTCGATGGCCTCTAGCAGGGTGTCGGTAATCGACTCGAGCGCCCAGGGGTTGACGTCACGCAGCCACTCCTGGCGGTCCTCGTCGAAGGCGTAGCTGTCGGCGACCTCCGCCCACAGTGTATCCGAGATGACGCCCGTGGTGGCGTCCCAGCCGAGCGTTACGTCGACCGTCGTCGAGAGGTCACCCGCCCCCTTGTAGTCGTGGTCCTCCATCGAGTCGAGCCACGCTGGGTTCAGGACGCGGGCCCGCATCGCCTTGCGGACCTTCTCCTCGTTGGTGTACACCTCGACGTTGTCCGGGTCCGCGGAGTCGCCGACGTACGAGGCGGGCTCCTGGCCGGCGATCTCGGTGACGGCGGAGATGAACCCACCGTGGAAGGCGTACCAGTCCGAGGAGTCGAACTCGTCCTGTTCGGCGGTGTCCTCGATCTTGACCGTTGCCTCCACCGAGGAGAGCCGGCGCTCGAAGGCGTCGTGTGCCTCACTCGCCGTCCCGCGCGAGCCCAGCGCGTAGCCGCCCCACTGGACGTACACCTCGGCGAGGTCGCCACGATCCTCCCAGTTCCCCTCGTCGACGGCCTTGTTCGTCCCCGCGCCGTACCCGCCCGGACGCGTCGTGAACACACGGTCCATCACCGCGTCACGCGCCTCCGCCACGTCGATGTCCTCCGCGTCGGCCATCGCCGCGGCCTCCTCCTCGACGTGTTTTTTGACGTAGTTCTCTGCGTGGGGTTCGTCCAGGGCGACCACCGCGTCGACGGCGTCGTGGATGACACTCGCCGCCTGTGGGAAGGCGTCCCGGAAGAGCCCGGAGACGCGTGTCGTCACGTCGATCCGGGGACGGCCGAGTTCCTCGAGCGGGACCGGCTCGACACCGTCGACCCGGCCGGCGTCGGTCCACTCGGGCCGGACCCCCATCAGCGCGAGCACCTGTGCGACCGTCTCGCCGCGCGTGCGGACGGTCGGGGTTCCCCAGGCGACGACCCCAATCTCCTCGGGGTACTCCCCCTCCTCGTCCTCGTGGCGCGCAGCGACGCCGTCGGCAACCTCACTCCCGACCTCCCAGGCGGACCTTGCCGGGACCTTCCGGGGGTCCAGCGTGTAGAAGTTCCGCGCGGTCGGCAACAGGTCGACGCCGCCGCGGGTGGGCGCGCCGCTGCCGCCCGGTTCGACGTACTCGCCGTTCAGCGCGTCCACGGCCTGTGAGACCTCCTCGTTGGCCCCGCGGACCCGGGGGGCGGCCTCCTCGCAGATAAACGCGAGTGCCTCCCGCAGGCGCCCGTGTGCGCCCGAGACCGCCCGGGCGTCACCCAGCGGCTCGATGTCGACGACCATCAGATTCACCGTCGTCCCGGCACCGGGGCCGGCCTCCTCCTCGGACTCGGGCACGTCGAAGTCGTGGGCCGCAAGCGTCTCCACGAGGTCGACGCTCGTCTGGTGCACCCGGTCGGCGGCCGCCGCGTAGGTCATCGACAGCGTCTCGTCGTACGCGCCGGGCTCGTCGAGCATCCGCTGGTAGTCGACCCCGAGGACACCGGCAACGCTCTCGCGCAGCGAGGGTGCGCCGGGGTTCTCTAGCCGGGTGAGTGCGACGAGATACTCCACGAGGTCGTCGCCGGCGGGTGGCTCCGAGAGGGTGTGTAACCCCTTCCGGATCTGTGTGGTCTTCACGTCGGTCAGGTACGCGTGGACGCGCTCGACCAGTTCGTCGATGTCGACCGTCGCACCGTCGACCGCCCCCTCCGCGAGGGTCGACCCCGCCGCGTCGGGCCCACGGACGTCGGCCTGTTCGTCGACCTCGCCGGCGATGCCGAGTTCGACAGCCAGGTCGAGGTCGTCGACAGTCTCGCGGATGAGCTGCTCGAGTTGCTCGCCGTTGTCGGTTCTCGCGTCCTCCATCCCCGCCTCCCGGTAGCGGTCGGCGAGTTCCTCCAACTCGGCGAGGTCGTCGTACGTGCCGGCGTTTGCCATTGGCGGTGTCAGGTAGTCGACCACCGCGGCGTACGAGCGTCGCTTTGCCTGTGTTCCTTCGCCGGGGTTGTTGACGATATACGGGTAGACGTTCGGGATGTCGTCGACCAGCTGGTCGGGGGCGCTCTCCCCGTTCAGCCCGACCGTCTTGCCCGGCAGCCACTCCACCGACCCGTGCGTTCCGAGGTGGACGACAGCATCCGCCGCGTAGGCGTTGCGGAGCCACCGGTAGAAGGCCACGTAGTCGTGTGGCGGCTGGAGGTCCGAGTCGTGGTAGACTTTGCTCGGGTCCATCCCGAACCCGCGCGGGGGCTGAACGGTCACGAGGACGTTCCCGAACTCCACGCCGGGAACGGCAAACGGGCGCTCCGGCGGGTCGCCCCACTCATCGACCACGTTCTCCTGGAAGCCGGCGTCGAGCGCGTCGAACCACGCCCGGTACTGCCCGGGCTCGACGACGTCGACGCTCCGCTCGCGGACGTCCTCCGGGGCGACCCACCTGTCGTCGAGGGTCAGTTGCGCGGTCAGCCGCTCGACCAGCGCCTGCCCGCTCTCGGGGGCCACCGACCCGGTGTCGTATCCGCGGGCGTCGAGTTCCGCGAGCAGGTTGACGGTGCTCGCCGGGGAGTCCAGCCCGAAGGCCGTCCCGATACCGTCGTCGCTCGGCGGGTAGTTGTGTAGGACGACCGCCACCCGCTTGTCGCTGTTTCGCTTGTACTGCAACTCCGCCCAGTTGACGGCGAGACGGGCCGCGTGGTCGACCCGGTCCTTGACCGGAAAGTGCTGTTTCGGCGCGCTGCCGATACCGGCCGCATCCTCAGTGCGCTCCTTGCCGCTGACCGGGTGGGTGATGACGTTCCCGTCGAACTCCGGCAGCGCCACCGACAGCGCGAGTTCGAACCCCATCACGCCGGTCTCACTCCCCTGGTACCGGGAGCGCGAGCGCATCGTCGTCACCGTCTGGAGCACCGGGACGCCGAGTCTGTCGAGGAAGACGTCCTCCGCCGTGTCGCCCTCGTCGTTCGCCGACCGGCCGCGCTCGTCCATCGACAGCGAGAACATGAACGAGGAGAGCACGGCGTCGACGACCGGCTCGCCGCCCTCGAGCAGCCACTCCTCGGTAACCCGTTCGGCGTTCCACTGCCCCTCCGTCTCAGCCGCTGGGTTACAGAACACCGGCAGTGCGTCGGCCCCCTGTGCCTCGATGGCCCGCACCTGCGCGTCGACGTAGCGGGTGTTCTCGTGTGTCCAGTGTGACTCGTAGAACCAGACGGCCACTGTCGGGGTCTCGGGGTCGAGTGTGGCCCGCAGTTCCTCGTAGGTCGCGCCCGGGTGGTCCGGGTGATAGACCCCCTCGGTCGGCAGGTCGACCGGGTCGTCGTACTCCCGTTGCTCGGTCCCGAAGGTGTCGACCAGATACCGCAGGCAGTTCTCGATGTTCGCCGTCCCGCCGCGCTCGAGGTACGCCCACACCTGCTCGCGGTCGGCCGTCGGCGCGGTCGTGTCCTCCAGGGCGAACGCGTCCCCGGTCGCCTTCACGACCAGGGGAACCCCCGCCTCGCGGAGTCGCGTGACCGCGGTCTCGTAGCCTGGCATACTGTCCTTCCCGCCGTGGAGCCAGAGGACAACCGCCGTTGCCTCCTCCACCTCGTCGAGGAAGGCCTCGGTGTCCTCGGGGCCGTCGAGGTCGCCCTCCGACCGCGCGACCAGGTCGGCGTCGACCCGCTCGGCCGCCGCTCCGACCGCCCCTAGCTCGTTCTCGGTCGCCGTGTAGAGTCCAACCGTTGGCATAACGTTATTAAACCTCTGTTTGCTCTAATACAACTATGATTGAATTAGGCGCGAAACAAAAGTCTTCCCCCGGCTTCGGCGAGGTCGTCGGACAGGAACAGTTGAAGGAGGCGTTGCTGGCAGTGACAACCGACCCCGGTCTCGACGGCCTACTCGTCCGCGGGGAGAAGGGGACCGCCAAGTCAACCACGGTCCGGGCGCTGGCGGAGCTGTTGCCCGACCAGCAGGCGGTTGCGGACTGCCCGTTTGGCTGTCCGCCGGCGGACCCCGACCGGCAGTGTCCGGACTGCCGGGAGCGGACCGACCTCCCTGTCGAGCGCAGACCGGTGCCGCTGGTCACACTGCCGCTTGGGGCGACCCGCGAGCGGGTCGTAGGGTCGCTGTCGGTCGCGGACGCGATGGCCGGCGACCACGAGTTCGACCCCGGCCTGCTGGCCCGTGCCAACCGTGGACTGCTCTACGTCGACGAGGTGAATCTGCTCGAGGACCACCTCGTCGACGTTGTCCTCGACGCCGCGGCCAGCGGCGTCAACCGGGTCGAACGCGACGCGGTCAGCGTCACTCACCCCGCGGAGTTCACGCTAGTCGGGACGATGAACCCGGAGGAGGGTGACCTCCGCCCGCAGCTCCGGGACCGCTTTGCCCTCCAGGCAACGGTCACTGCCTGCGAGGACACCGAGGACCGGGTCGCGATCATCGAACAGGCACTCGGCGAGACACGGCAAAGCGGGGAGCCGGACGCGGCCGTCCGGGAACGACTGGAGGCCGCTCGTAACACACTCGCGGACGTCTCCCTGCCCGAGGAGTATCTCGCAACGATCGCAGAGCTGTGCCGGGAGGCGGGTGTCGACGGCCACCGCGGGGACATCGCGATAGCCAGGGGTGCCCGGGCTTTCGCCGCGTTGAACCGACGCGAGCGCGTCATCGAGCCCGACGTCGAAAAGGCCGCGGAGCTAGCACTCCCACACCGGGCGCGGTCGACCCCGTTCGACGATGCCCCCGACCCCGACGAGGTCATCGACGACCACTTCGAGGACGGCGAGGGCGACGAAGGTGACGAAGGCGACGAGGAGCGTGGGGAGCAGACAGACAGGACGCCGTCGGACGACGACACTGGAGCACAGGAGGAAGGCGAGCCGGACGCCGACCCCGACGGCCACCCGGACGAACCCCCGGAGTCGGACGCGGGTGAGGGGGAACCGACCACCGGCTGCGACGAACAGCCGGCCAACCGCGACGAGCCCGACGGACCCGACCAGTCCCCGGAGCCCGCACCCGCTGGTGGGGACACAGACGAGTCCGGTGAGGGGGACCGCCGCAGTGGCGAGGACAGTGACGAGCCCTCGGAGGACGGCGAACAGGAGCAGGGGACACCGCTGGTGCCCGGCCAGCGCCGTGCGGGGGTCGGCGACAGCGCCGCACCGGAGCTGTCGGCGCCGGAGGTCGACGTACCGGAGGGCGTCGACGCCGGCTCCCGGGCCGACGCGACCCCCAGTACACAGGGGAGAGGCGCACGCGTGCGGACCCAGCAGGCGGACCGCGACGGTGATGTCGACGCGGCAGCCTCGGCCCGGGCCGCCGCAGCCCGGGGGGCCTCACACGTCGGGGAGCGGGACCTCAGGCAGTCCGTCCGGGCGGGCGAGGCGTCGGCCCTGGTCGTCTTCGTGGTGGACGCCAGCGCCTCGATGCGGCCGGCGATGCGGGCCGCGAAAGGCACCGTCCTCGAACTCCTGCGGGACGCGTACCAGGGTCGCGACGAGGTAGCGGTCGTCACCTTCGCCGGCGAGGACGCGGAGGTTGTCCTGCCGCCGACAGACAGTGTGACGATGGCGGCGCGTCACCTGAAGGAGCTCCCGACGGCCGACCGGACCCCGTTACCCGCCGGCCTCCGGGCGGCGACGGAGATACTCGACCGTGCAGACCCCGGTGCCGCGACGGTCGTCTGCGTGACGGACGGACGCACAAACACCGGCGACAGCCCGGTCGAAGCCACGCGGGAGGCTGCCCGGACACTCGCCGAACGCGACCCACACGTCCTCGTCGTGGACGCCGACGAGGGCCGCGGTCTGACCGACCTGTTAGCCGAGGAAACCGGTGGCCGGCGGGTCCCGCTCGCGGCGCTGTCGGCCGACCGCGTCGACGACACCTTCTGACCCGAACGTTTATCAAGTAAGATTGTATTACGGTAAACGTGATTTGAATGGCGGCGACACACACCGTCTCCGACCGCATCGCACAGGCGAACCAGGAACTCACCCGCTGGGAGGTGGCGGCCGGGTTGGCGCTGACCGCAGGGCTCTTGATTGGCCTCCTGTTGCTCCAGCAGCCACTCGCCCACGACGGGCTCCACAACTTCCGCCACGCCGCCGGCGTGGTCTGTCACTGATGTTTCGGGCCTCCCTGCGGCGGGGCCTCACAGCCGGCGCTGTCGGCGGCCTGCTCTTTGGGCTGTTCACGGCGCTCGTTGCTAACCCGCTCGTCGGGTACACGGAGTCGCTGGCACACGCCCACGAACACGCCCCCGGCCAGGGACACGTGATGCCAGAAACCGTGACCGCCGCAGCGAGCGTCGCCGGTGGCGTGGTCTGGGGTGTCCTCCTCGGTGGGGTTGTCTTTGGCGTGCTGTACTACCTCACCGAACCGGCCCTCCCCGGCGCCGGGTCGACGAAGCGGTACGTCCTCGCCGCCGCGGGGTTCCTGACCGTCTCGGGGGGTCCCTGGCTGCTCCTCCCGCCACAGCCGGCGGGCGTTGCCCACACCACCCCGGTCGGCACGCGGATCGGCTGGTATCTCGCGGCCGCCGCCACGGCTGCGGTGGCCTGTACCCTCGCGGTCGTCGTGTTCCGCCGTCTCGCACAGACGGGTGTTGCGGTCCGGTTTGCCGCCCTGGCAGGGCTCCTCCCCTTTGGCCTGCTCGCTATCCTGCTCGTGCTCGGGCCGTCGGGGACCGCTGTCGGTGACGTCCCGGGGACGGTTGTGCTGGCGTACCGGGGGGTCGTCGTTGCAGGGCAGGCGGGCCTCTGGGTCGTGCTTGCCGCGGTACACGGCCGGCTCTCTCACCGCAGGAAACAGCGGCTGGCGGTCGGTCCAAACGAGACCCTGCCGACGGACTGATACTGCCGGTCACGACTCCGTGGAGAGATTCGACTCCACGGTGGAATGAAACCACTCATGTCCGACAGCCGGCGGTATGACGACCCCCGCCGGCTGTGCCGTCACCGGTCGAAGACGTGTAGCCGGTACTCCCCGTGCTCGACGCCCTCGTCGTGGTAGACGACAGGCTCCTCGACCGCTGTGACCCGTGTGCCGGCCACCGCAGCCGCAGTGACCACCCCCTCCGTGTCCAAGCGGTACTGCTCGCCCCCGGCGACGTCGAAGACAGTCAGACCGTGCCCCTCGGGGTCGCGGTCACGAAAGTGCTGTGCACAGGGAACCGCCACTGTCGTGCCATCGACGCCGAGAGCGGTGACGAAGCCGCCGACAGCCGCCGTCCACGCGGGGACGCCATTGCTGACGGCTGTGACGGTGTGCTCGCCGGGGTGGCGGGCCGCCGTCTCTCGCCCCTCCTCCGGGTAGGTGTTCCCCGTCACGAACAGGACACCCTCGTCGGTCGCGTGGACGTGGTTCGGGTACGTGTACACCCGCTCGCCGTCAACCGTCTGTGACCGTCCCAGCGGGGTCCGCCACCGCTCGTCCCCGTCGGCGAGCAGGTAGCCGTGGTAGTCACCGTGACTGGCAACTGCCACCTCGCCCTCGTGTACAGAGACGTCGCCGACGCGGCGCTGCCCCGCCGTCCCGGGGTCCCAGGTCCACCGCGGGTCGCCGGTGGTCGCGTCCAGGACGACCAGCCCCCGGTCGTGGTCGCCGGGACACCGGTTGTACGCCACCGCGACGCGTCCGCCCGCAACATCGAGGCTGACAGGCGAGGCGTCTGCACGGTATCTCCAGCGGACACGCCCCTCCGGCGTGAACGCGTAGACGGCACTCTCGAAGTGACGCTCACCCTCGCGGCGCTCGTACCGGCGTGTGACGGCGTACAGTGTCTCGCCGTCTGTCGCGAGCGACGCGACGAACGGCAACTGGAACCGTGTCGGCTTCGCGGGGGCACCCACGTCCTCGGCAGTCCGGTAGCGCCACCGGACGGCGCCGTCCTCGACGACCCGTACCTCCCCGTCGGGGCCGCGCTCCCCGACCGCAACCCCGCCGTCGAAGGGGACCGCGGCGACGAGACTGGCTACGCCGTCCGTGTGCCACCGCTCCTCGAGCCCCGGTGTAAACGCCCGCACCCCGCCGGCCGCTGTGGCGGCAACTGGGCCGTCGGCGACGGTGACGGCCGACCGTCGGCCGGCGTGTCGGGAGCGGCCGGGGTCGACGGTGCCGAGCGGGTGGGTGCTGTGGCGCCGTTCACCCATCGACCGGGAACGCCTCGTGGAGGGTGTGGTGTGCCTCCCCGAACCCGTCGAGGAGACTCTCACCCTGGTCGGCGAGGCGGGCGACCGACCGCTCCGCGCTCCGGACGGCCACGAGCCGCCCGCGCAGGTAGTCGTACTCCTCCGCCTCGGGGTCGGCGGCGGCGACCTCCTCCTCTAGGTCGACGAGTGCCGCGTCCAGGTGTCGCTGGATATCCGAGAGCGACCCCGCCTCCGAGAGGGCCTCGATCGGCCCGCTGAGGTCGTCGCCGAGCTCCTGTTCGGCGTGTTGGCGGACGCTCTCGTCTTCGCTGCCCAGGACGTTCATCAGGCCGAGTCGTAGTGCTTCGAGTTCCTCACATGCCATGGTTCGTGTATGGTGTGTATCGATGTCGGTGTGTCGGTCTGCTGGCGATACGTCGGGACCGTAACGGGTTCACAGTGTCTGGTCGACGAGGTCGGAGACGATACGGTCCCGTTCCAGTGCGTTCACGAGGCGGCTGGCGTCCTCCTTGTCGACCCCGCCGTACCAGACCCCGTCGGGGTAGACCGCGACCGCCGGGCCCTCGCCACACCGACCCAAGCAGGACGAGCGGGTGACGCGGGCGTCGGTGTCGCCGTCCCGGACCTCCTGGCGGAGACGCTCCAGTACCGCGGGTGCGCCGTCGGCTGCGCAGGTCTGGTTGGTGCAGACCGCGACGTGTTTGTCCGGGGCGTCGTGGGTGTGGGGGTCGTCGGCGACGTTCTCGCGGTCCCGGTGTTCCCCCTGGTGGGTCAGCGCCCGCAGCATCGCACGGGCGCCCCCGACGTCCTCCTCGTACCCGTCGAGTTCGACCTTGTACTTGCAGGTGTCACAGGACATCTCGACGCTCCCCGTCCGGGCCTCCTGCCAGCGGTCCGCCAGCACGTCGAGTAGCCGCGAGTCCGTCCCCAGCGGGTCGCCCGCCGCCGCGTCGACGTACGGGTACTCCTCGTCGAACGCCGCCGCGCCGTCACGGATCCGCCCGGTGAGGACACCGTCCCCGAGCATATACGGCAGGACGACAACTGCGTCGGGGCGACTCTTCGCAACGGTGTGCAACACCCCGTCCAGCAGGGGTTCAGTCACGCCGATAAAGGCGGCCTCCGCTCGCGAGAAGGCCCGCCCCTCGTACAGTAGCCGGGCGAGTTTGTGCACGTCGCCGTTGGCGTCGGGGTCGCTGGAGCCGCGGGCACAGAGGACAACCGCGACGTCGTCGGCCTCGCGGTCCACGCCCAGGTCGGCCTCCACAGCGCGGGCACGGTCGTCGAGCAGGTCGAGGATCGCCGGATGGATCCCCAGGTGGGCGCCGTTGTTCACCTCCGTCGTCGGGAACTCGCTCCGGGCCCGCTTCACCGCAAGGGGGACGTCGTTTTTGACGTGACTCGCCGCAAACAGCGAGAGGTGGACGACCGTCACCTGCGAGACTGTCGGCGCGAGCCCGGCGATAGCCTCGGGGATAGCGGGTTCGGCCAGCTCGAGAAAGCCGGCATCCGCTGGGACACCGAGCCGGCTCTCGAACGCCGCCGCGAGCTCCCGAACCTGCTCGTTCGAGCGCTCGCGGCGGGAGCCGTGGCCCGCCAGCAGGACCGCCTCGTCGCCGACCCCGTCGGCCGTCTCACCGCCACTCTCCGGGCGGCTCATCGGCTCTCACCGGCCCGGTCGAGGCTCTGTCGGAGTTTCCGCCGTCGGCTCGGGGCAAACAGGCCACTCGCCTCGCTCCCCTCGTACAGCCACGGGCCGAGGTCGGGCACGGCGTCGTCGTCGACGCCGAACCAGTACCCGCTGGAGGCCTCGGCCGGCTCGTCTGTCGGGGCGTCGACAGGAGCCGCGGCGAGCAGTGACCGGACCCGCTCCAGGAGCCGGCGGTCCTCGTGGACGAACGAGAGGCCGACCGCCCCCGCGTCCGACTTGAAACAGACCGTCCCACAGCCCTCGAACAGGCCGCGAAGGAGCTGACGGGACTGCCCTTCGAAGACGTCGAGCCGGTAGCCGCCAGGCTGCCCGTCGACCGGGAGGCCAAGCGACGCGCCGGCCCGCTCGGCGAGGTCGCCGAACACCTGCACCGTGTACTCGTCCTCGGTGCGGGTGATGGCGGAGTTGTGGGCGTACTCGCGGTCGAGGATGCGGTGGTCGACCGTCTCGGCACCGGCGACCGACGCCAGCCGCCGGGCCGCCGTCTCGTCGCCCGCCCGCACGGTTACACAGTCGTCGGTCAGGTCGCCGTCACCGACGACACGCCCCCAGAAGTACGCCGTCTCCGGGTGTCGGCCGAGCATGTCGTCGGGCGTGCCCGTCTCTACCGACATCCGCCCACCTCCGCAGGCTCGCCCGGCTCGCAGGCGTCGATGTCCTCGACGGTAATCGCGTCCGGCGGACAGGCTGTTGCGGCCTGCTCGGCGCGTTCCCGCCCCTCGGCAAAGACGGCCGTCACCTCGGTGTCGCTGCGGTGGAGGCGCTCGGCCGCCTCGGGGTCGAGGGTCGCGAGCCCCTCAGCACCCTCGACGAAGCGGTCGTCCCGGACCAGACAGGCGAAGATACCCGCACACGCCTGCCGGTCGATGGTGACCCGGAACATCAGTAGTCGTACTTCGTCTCGTAGCCCCGCGGCGTGACCATCCGGTCGTCCCAGACGTACGTCTCGTCGGTCCCCACGAGGAGGGTGGTCGTCATGTCGATCAGGTCGCTCTCGCCCAACTCGGGCAGGTCCCCGAGGTCGACGATCTCCGTCTGCTCGTCCTCCCGGCCGGCCCCGTGGACGATTCCGACGGGCGTCTCCGGGTCGCGGTGTTCGAGCAGTATCTCACAGCACTTCTGGTAGTTCTCCCGACGCTTGCGGCTCCAGGGGTTGTATATCGTGAGCGTGAACCCCTCCTTTGCCGCGGCGTGGAGCCGGGACTCGATTGCCGGCATCGGTGTCAGGTGGTCCGACAGCGAGATCGAGACGGTGTCGTTGACCAGCGGTGCACCCAGCCGGGCCGCACAGGACTGTGCCGCCGGCACCCCCGGGACGACCTCGAAGTCGACCGCCGACGCCGTGCCGCCTTTCGACTCGAGGATCTCGAGTGCCAGCCCTGCCAGCGCGTAGACGTTTGGGTCGCCGCTGCCGACGATAGCAACGTCGTTGCCGGCTAGTGCCCGGTCGATGGCCTCCTCTGTCCGCGAGACCTCGCCACACATCGGTGTCTGGTAGATGTCCTCCGCATCCTCGGTGACCGCGTCCGGGATGAGGTCGATATACGTCGTGTAGCCGACGATGTGTTCGGCCTCGGACAGGGCTGTCGTTGCCCGCCTGGTCATCCCCTCCGGCTGCCCTGGACCGAGCCCGACGGCAACGAGACGCCCGGGGTCGGCGTCAAAGTCCTCGACGGTTGCGCCGACCTCCTCCTCGGAGTCATCCGATGCACCGCAGCCGGACTCCGACGACGAGGACGACGCCCCACACGCCGAGGCGCTCTCGTCGGCTGTCGAGGCGCCACACCCCGAACCGGTGTCGGTGCTGGTCTCCGTGCTGGTCGTGTCTGTCGATGCCTCACTCGCGCCACAGGTCGATGCTGTCTGTTCGGTGTCGTCTGATCTGCTCATTAGAAGTCCTCCACGTCACGCCCGCCGCGCGGGGTGACGAGAAACTCGCGGTGGTCGTTCTCCCGTACCTCCGTCTCGTGGTTACCGACGAGGATCGACGTACCCATGCCGCCGACCTTGTCGCCGTGTTCGGGCAACTCGCCCAGCGTGGTGATGGTGTGGGTCTCGCCGTCGACGTTCCGGCCGGCGTCGCCGCGGGCGGCGTCGTTGATGATCGCCGCCGGGACGTGGTCGGCCCGCTCCTCCCGGAGCACCTCGACGGCGCGCTCGTAGTCCCGCCAGCAGTTGTACAGGACCACGACGAACCCGCTGATCGCCGCGGCTCGCAGCTTCTCGGCGATCTCCGCCCACCCGCGCCACTTGTCCGACAGCGAGACGGTACAGAAGTCGTTCGACAGCGGCGCGCCGAGGTTCGCAGCCCCGCCAAGCGCCGCCGTCACGCCGGGGACAATCTCGATCTCGATGTCGTCGGCCCCCTCCTCGTCGGCCATCAGGTAGACCAGGTCGGATTTGCCGTAGACGTTCGGGTCACCGCCGGAGACGTGGGCAACGGTCTGGCCGGCCCGCACCCGGGCAAAGGCCTCGCGGGCGAGTTCGACCTGCCGCCCCATCGTCGACCGGATGACCGCCTGTTCGGTGCCGTCCGGCCGCGTCGCGACCTTCCCGTCCTCGCCGGCCCCGTCCGGGCCGAACGCCGTGACGCCACCCTCCGCCGTGCGGTCCTCGGCCGGGAGCGTCCCGTCCCGGCGCAGGAACTCCTGGTACAGCGTCGACGCGACCACACAGTCCGCGGTGGCGATCACCTCCGTTGCCCGCTGTGTCATCTCCCCTGGCAGGCCAGGCCCGATCCCGACGACGTAGAGCGTCCCCTGTTCGTCCCCGTCCTCGGCAGAGGCCCCCCCTGACTCGGCGCCGGGGTCGTCGCGCGCGGCGGTCATCGTCCCACCGCCACGGTGACGGCCTCGTCGAACCGCTCCTTCTCGCACACCAGGTCGTGGTCGCGACCGCCGGCGATTGCCGACGCCTCGGCGATCCCCGGCCAGCCGATCAGCTCCTTCGACCGCGATGGGGAGGGGCCTTCGAACTCCGCCAGGGTCTCCTTCTCGAAGGCGACCACCCCGATATCGAGCCTCTCGGCGGCGGCCAGCAGACCGTCTTCCTCCTGCTTTCGGGTACCGGTGGCGACGAACTCCACGTCCTCGACCCCGAACTCGGTCCCTTCGAGGGCACCGCGCCAGGCGTCGAGGAACTGCTCGGCGGTCGCGCCCGAGACGCTGCCGGTCCCGAGGACGACACCCGCCTCCTTGTTCCGCTTGAGGACGGTCACGTCGTCGGCAGCAACGACAGCCGTCGGGCCGTCGAGCCGGGCGACCGGGCCGAGATTCTCGTCGAGGACCGCGAGGTTCGTCGCCACCGTCGAGTCGCCGTTGACGACGTGTGTGTCGAGCGCCTTCGCGCGCTCCTCGACGCCCTGCTTTCCGGCGGCCTCCGAGGCGGTGGTCATCGCCGGGACCGCGCCCATCGAGGCGAGGTCGTCGGCAACCTGATTGGCGCCGTGGTGCCCGCCGGTCAGCGGGATCGCCCACGTCAACTCCTCGTCGACGACGACGACCGCGGGGTCCTCCCACTTGTCGTCGAGCAGCGGGGCGGTTTTCCGCATCGCGATGCCACTCGCCATCAGCCCGACAAAACAGTCGTACTCGCCCCAGTACTCGGCAAAGACGTCCCCGTGGTACTCGATGATGTCGACCGACTCGTAGCGGTCGCCGACCCCCTCGCGGATCGCCTCGGCGGTGTCCATCTTCCGGCCAAAGGAGATGACCGCAATCTCCTCGGCAACCTCGCCGTCGCTGTCCGGGGTCGCGCAGTGGCCACCCGAGTCGTCTGTACTCCCGTCGGTCGTGTTGTCAGTGCTCATCAGTCATCAGCCTCCGTTTCGCCGCCTCGGTTCGCCCACCCGCCGTACAGGTATGAGCGCTCGTACCCCTCACCGCCGACCGCGTCGCCGACGACCACCAGCGCCGAGGCGCGGTAGCCCGCCGCCTCGACCTGCTCGCCGATCGTCTCGACGGTGCCGTGGATAACGTCCTCGTCGGGCCAGGAGGCGTGGTAGACGACGACAACGGGCGTCTCCGGGTCGACCCCATCCGCCTGGAGACGGCTCATCGTCTCGCTGACGGCGTGGGTTCCCAGGTAGATGCACGTGGTCACGTCACCCATGCTCACGAAGTCGGCGATATGGTCCTCCTCCTCGGTCAGGGTCTCCCCCTGTGGCCGGGTGAACGCGACGTGGTTCGCCACCTCGTTGAGCGTCAACTGTGTCCGGAGTGTCGCGCTCGCGGCGAAGGCAGCGGTCACACCCGGCACGAAGTAGGTCGGGACGTCCTCGGACTCCAGGGCGTCCATCTGCTCCAGCGCCGCCCCGTAGATGGCAGGGTCACCGCTGTGCAGGCGGACCACGGTCCGGCCCTCGCGGTAGGCGTCACGCATCAACGGCACCAGCTCCTCGAGGTCCTTTCCGATGCTCGTCACCTGCTCGGCGTCCGCACAGAACTCCTCGAGCAGTTCGCTGTTGACAAGTGACCCCGCGTGGACGACGAGGTCGGCCTCCTCGCAGAGCTCGCGGCCCCGGACGGTCAGCAGACCCGGGTCACCGGGACCGGCGCCGATGAACGGGACCCCCTCCTGACGGTCGCCCGCTGTCGGCTCACTCATCGGGCACCTCCCGGTGGGCGAGTCCATCACCACACAGCACCCCCTCCGAGCGCTCCTCGTCGACGTCGTCGATACCAGTCACGTGGCCGCCGTCGGCTGAGACGAACGCGTCGGTCGCACGCTGCTGACGGGCGCCGGGCTGCTCGGCGTAGGCCAGTGTGTAGTAGTCCCGCTCGGCGAGGTCGGTCGGGTCGTCGGTGACCACCGTCTCACCCTGCTCCATGTAGAGCCGGCGGCCGAACACGACCTCGTAGCCCGCAGCCTCGAGTTTGCGCGCAGTCTCGGGCGCGTCGGTTATCTTGAACAGGATCATCCGCTGAGGGCCGGTCGGGGCCGCACCGTTCGCGGCCTCGTGCAGCGCCAGTGAGCCGCCGGCAGCGACCTCGACGTCCAGGGCCGAGGCAAACGCTGTAACGGCGCTGACCCCGGGCACCAACTCGACGTCGACCCCGGGGTGAAACGCATCGAGTGTCCGACGGAGGTGGCCAAACGTCGAGTAGACGTTCGGGTCACCGAGTGTGACAAACGCCGCGTCGCCGTCGCGGGCGGCGGGGGCAACCGTCTCGGCTGCGTCACGCCAGGCCCGCCGGAGTTTCTCCTCGTCCCGGGTCATCGGGAAGTCGAGGTCGCCCAGTCTGTTCTCGTCGATATACTCCGTCGCGACCGACCGGGAGAGTCGACCGGGCGTGTAGACCACGTCCGCGCTCTCGAGCGCGCGTCTGCCCTTTAGGGTGATCAGCTCGGGGTCACCCGGCCCGAGTCCGACGCCGTAGAGGGTCATGCGGACCCTCCGTCGGCGGCTGCCCCGGTCCCGCCGACGAGCATGTAGACCGGGTTCTCCGAGTCGAAACTCGTCGCACCGGCGAGTTGGTAGCCGTGGCTGACCTGGAACTGGACGACCTCCTCGAGCAGGTCCCGCTCCCGGAACGCCTCGACGGCTTCACCCGCAACCTCCAGCCGGGCGACGTTCATGACGACCCGGTCGACCCCGGTCGCGACGGTGTGGTCGAGCACAGCCTCGAAGTTGCGGCTCCCGCCGAGAAACAGCGCATCAGCGTCCGTGGGCAGTCCCTCGGGCGCCTCTGTCCGTCGTAACTCGACGTCCGCGCCGGTGGGGTTGGCCGCGAGGTTGTCTCGCGTCGCCTCCAGCCGCTGTTCTTTGCGTTCGATGGCAGTGACCCGGCCAGCCGCCCGAGCCGCCTCGATGGTGACGGCGCCGGTACACGAGCCAACGTCGACGAAGTGGTCGTTCCGGCTCAGGCCGAGTTTGCCCAGCAGCACCGACCGAACCTCCGGCTTTGTCGGTCCTGCCTTCGCGTCTACTGGGAGTGTGACACATCCCATGCGTATACAACTGGAGTGGGGAGTTAAACAAGTTTGGTTGTATTAGATAAAGGATATTTTCGAATACTGGCGCCCGAGCGGCCGCGTCGGGCGTCTGCGTGTCGCGAGAGTGCAAAGACATTTGTTTTCGGCGCTCCGAATGTGGACGATGAGCGACAGCGGCGACGCGGAACGGACCCCTGGCGTGCTCGACAGCAAGCGAGACGCCACCCAGTACCGCATTCTCGTCCAGATCGCCGAGCGACAGCCGGCAGTCAGCCAGCAGGAGATCGCCGAGGCAATCGGTGTCACCTCACAGGCGGTGAGCAACTATCTCCGAGAGCTGATCGACCAGGACCGCGTCGACAAACTCGGGCGCGGCCGCTACGAGGTGACGAAACAGGGTGTGGACTGGCTCATCTCACGGACGGACGACCTCCGGACGCTGGTCGACCACGTCACCGAGGAGGTGATCGACGAGGTCGGGGTGGAAAGCGCCCTCGCCACGGGCTCGGTCACCGAGGGTGACCGGGTGTCGCTGTCGATGCGTGACGGTGTCCTCCGCGCCACGCCCGGTGACGACGGGAATGCAACCGCAGTTGCTGTCACGAACGCGGCCGCCGGCCAGGAGGTTGGGGTCACCGACTTCGAGGGCGTGGTCGACTACGACCTCGGAACGGTGACCGTGGTGTCGGTGCCGACGGTCCAGCAGGGCGGGAGCCAGGCGGCCGACGCCGGCCAGGTGGCTGACCTCGCGGCCCGGTCAGACGTCCTCGCCGTCTCGAGTCCGGAGGCGCTGGCACTCGCCCGGGCGGCCGACCTCGACCCTGACATCCGCTTTGGAACAGCAGAGGCTATCCGCGAGGCCGCGACGAAGGGGCTCGATATCCTCCTCCTGGCTGCCAGTGACGACCTCTCCGCACACACGGACACGCTGCGGGACAGCAACGTCAGCTATCAGGTCATCGACGTGCCCGCCGAGTGAGCGCGACCGGGGCCGACCTGTCCACGACGCCGACGGGATATCCGTCAGTCTCATCTCCGGACGAGCGGCGAAGCCGGCTCTCCTGTGCCGGTCATCCTGGCCCTCCGACGGCCGGCACACACTCCGGGACGGACCGGCTCGGCCGTGACTACTCCTCGCTCTCGAACTCGAGTGCCGCGGAGTTGATGCAGTAGCGCTTGCCGGTCGGCTCCGGCCCGTCGTCGAAGACGTGCCCGAGGTGGCCCTCGCACCGCGCACAGACGACCTCCGTCCGCCGCATCCCGTGACTGTTGTCGACGCGCGTCTCGACGTTGCCCTCCGCGTAGACGTCCCAGAAACTCGGCCAGCCGGTCCCCGACTCGAACTTCTCCCCGGAATCGAAGAGCTCCGTGCCACAGCCGGCACAGCTAAAGGTTCCCTCGCCGTCGGTGTCCAGCAGGTCCCCGCTGAACTTCGGCTCGGTGCCTGCCTCCCGCAGCACCCGGTACTCCTCGTCGGTGAGGATCTCTCGCCACTTCTCCTCCGAGTCCGGAACAGACTCCTGTTCGCTCATATTCACAGTTAAGAGCTACTCGCTCATAAGTCTACGCAGACAGTCCCCTGCCAGGGCCGGCCGGCGACGGGCTCTCCGGCACGACTGGCAGGACGTCGGTCTCGTGTGGGTCCACGGCTCAGGCGTCAGGCTCCCGGAGAACCGTGGCGAGACGACCGCGCCAGTCCCGGAGGTCCCCGACGTCCTGTTCGAGCTTCGAGAGCCGCTCGTCGACGTCACCGTCCCCCGCGCGGTGGACGCCCCTAACCTCCGCACGGAGCACTCTCAACTCCTCTTTGACCTCCTCGAAGCCGTCGTTGACCGCCATCTCGATGTCGCCGACACGGTTCTCCGCCCGCCTGGCCGCCGTCTGTGCCTCGTTCAGGTCGGCCTCAAGCCGCCCCATCTCCTCGCGAAAGCTGTCAATCTCCTCCCGGAACCCCGCGAGCGCGTCGGTGTACGCGAGCACCTCGTCCACGTCGCGCTGGAGCTTCTCGACGCGGGTCACGACGCTCCTCGGCTCGTCAGGGTGCCCGTCGAGTGCCGCCCGGAGCCGCTCGACGTCGTCCGCCGGGACGGTACCCGCCTCGAGTTCGGCCGCCAGCGCAGCCACGAGTGACCCCTCTCCCGACTCGGCGCCTGTCCCGTGGGCTGTCTCGTGTGTGCCTTCCGCCATAGTAGGGGTGTCGGCCCTGTCCGTGCCCCCGTAGTCGCCCACCTCGCCGGCAGTGTCGGTCGCGACTGTCGATGAACGGTCCTCGGCGGGCGCTGCTTCCCCTTCGTCGGTCCCGTCGTCGACCGCCGGGTCGCTGAGTTCGAGTGTCGGTATCTCGTTGCCCGCCTCGGACCCGGCCTCGTCACCGGGGTTGCCGTTTGTCGCCTCGGCGGTCGACCCTGCGCCGCGAACCATCCCACGGGCCGTGCCGGCGCCCGGTGTAACCTCGACGTCGAACTCCACGCCAACAGCCGGGTCCTCGAACGCGTCGATGACGTCGTCCTTTGCCCCACAGAGCCGGTAGACCGTGACGTACTCCTCGCCGGGGTCGAACTCCCGCTCGAAGACGAGTTCGCCGTCGTCGATCACCCAGTGTTCGCTGCCGTACTCGGGGTGAAACCGGAGGTCACGGGGGGAGACACGCTCGGGGATACTGTCGACGACTGTCACGGCCGCCGACCCGTCGCGCCGCGACTCGATGTCGAAGGCGATGACGGGGTCCGCAAACTCCTCGAGTTCGAGCCGCTTTGTCACTGACACCTCCGCCGAGACAGCTGTTGTCTCCTCGGCTATCCCATCCTCAGACATGCGTCATAGCTCCACATACTACCAGTAGGTCGTTCGGGATAATTATATTGTGGCCACAGTTAACCAACGAGAAAACACCGTCTCCCGGCGCCCGAATGGAGAGTTGTAGCTCCCCACGTCCGCTCGTCGCCGGAGAGCTAGGGGAGGGATTTGAACCCTCGAACTCCCGATTACAAGTCGGGTGCTTGGACCACCCAAGCTCCCCTAGCACACCAACAAGTTACTCGTCACCCTTTGAGTGCGTA
>JAQCNN010000029.1 GCA_028275005.1 Salinirussus sp. | reverse complement strand
AAGACGAGTCACAGCCAGACGGACGACGAGTCGAATCGCTCTCGAACATGTCGCGCCGACGGGCACTTGGGCTGCTGGGAACAGCCAGTTTCGCCGGCCTGTCGAGTGTCCCCGCGAGCGCAAAGAACGGCAACGGAAACGGGCACGGGAATGACAACGGCACCCAGGCGACGGCCGATATCAGTGTCCTGCCGAACCCGAACTTCATCACGAATGCCCAAGACGGTAAACCACCATTCGACGACGACACGCTGCTGTTCGACCCGGGCCCGGTGTCGATTCCACTGAACGAGATCATCGAGGGTTCCGAGGAGTACGACTCGGAACTGTCCCGGTCGCTGAACGACGGCAAACACCAGATCGTCAAGCCACCCGCAGAATACGACCGCGAGGCGGGGTACAAGGGCTCCTGGGAACCGATCACCTGGGGCGAGTACAGTGCGGTCGGTGGACAGGCAACAGTTGGTGGGGTCAAGCCCGACAACGGGAATGAGAACAGCAACGGGAAAGACGAGGGCAGTGGCGACGAAACAGGAACTCGTGTCAACATCAGCGTCAATAACGGCATTCCGAACGGCCAGTACACTATCTGGGTCGTGAAATTCGCCGCGCTGAGCGATGACAGCGGCCTCGGCCCCGGCGACTCGTTCGTCACGCCCGCCGGCAATGGCCTCGTCGGCTTCCACAACCTCGGGCAGAAGTTCGGCAACGACGACGACTCCGAGAACGACTTTACAGTCAACGCGCAGGGCAACGGCGACATCCACGTCTTCACCGAGGGCGGGGAACTGTCCGGCGTACCCGGCTTCCGGCCGCTCGAAGGCGAGGACATCGACGACCCGGTCGAGGACGGTCCCGTGCCGTTCGTGGGCGACCCTGAGGACTACGAACAGGAAAATGAGGACCTGAGTCGAATCGCCAACGACCTCCGCGAGGAGGACGAGATCCACTTCGTCGGCGCCTACCACTACGACGACCAGACCTGGGGGGTCTACCCCGGGCCGTGGCACGTCAACCACTTCAGCGCCATCTTCCGGTTCTGAGCCAAACTGGGCTATCGCAACCGTTCACACGCCGCTCGTACCCCGCTTGGCGCCGGGGCGGGAGTCGACCGGGTGCCCTGCACCACCGCCGGCGACGGTGACGCCGGGGTAGCGACAGTCCACACCCGTGCCCGCCGGCGGCAACCGCCGCACACAAGCCCCCGGGGCTCCCTCGGCCGGCATGGGCATCGACGAACCCGACATCGACCCCGAACAGTTCCTGGCGGACGTGGAGATGCGCGTCGGGACTGTCCGGTCGGCCGAGGAATTCCCGGAGGCACGAAAGGACGTCTACAAGCTGGAGGTCGACTTTGGCGAGGAACGCCGGCAGTCGGCGGCGGGGCTGACCGACAACTACAGCCGGGCCGAGTTGGAGGGACAACAGGTGGTTGCGGTCGTCAACCTGGGGACGGTGAACATCGCGGGCTTCGAGAGCCAGTGTCTCGTGGTGGGTGTCGACGACGCCGACGCCGACGTTGTCCACCTTCAGCCGGAGCGGTCCGTGCCCGACGGAACGCGGGTGTACTAGTGTCGCCGGGGCCACAGCCGAGCCACTTGGCGCCCTCGGTCAGAGCCACTCGGCAAAGGTCTCGGTCTCGCGACTCAGCCGGATGTACTCCCGTTGCATGCCGGTGATGGCGTCATCGAGGTCGGCGCCGTCGGCCAGCCGGTCGCGGACCGCCTGCTTCTTCCAGTCACTGGGTGTGGTCGCGGTGTACCGGCGGGCCTCGATGGGTTCGAGGTATGACTCGATCGCCTCCTCGTCGAGGCCGGCCTCCCGGAGCCCGCGGCGGGCGTGGGCAAACACCTCGTCGAAGACGAGGTCCGGGTCGTGGGTCCGCTCACCGCCGACGCTCACCCAGGCCAGGTCGGCGCGGACCCCGTCGCGGACGGCGTTGTAGAATGACTCCTCGGCGGCCGCCCACGGGAGGCCGGTGACCGGGTGGTCGGTGGCGACGAGCCCGCGGACCAGCCCGGCGGTGAGCGCCTGCATCCCGACCACGTCCCTGACTGTCGGCTGGGTCGGGATGGGGCGGTACTCGATGCGCAGCGAGCGCTCGTCGCCGCCGCCGACCGGCTGGCCGCCCGCCACACAGCGGAGCCACCGCCAGTAGGTCGACCGCTTGTGCGCAAACTCCCAGTACTGGTCCGCTAACTCCGTTCGCTCACCGTCCGCCAGCCACTCCCGGAGGAAGGGGGCGACCAGGTCGTCGGCGACCACGCGGTCGGCGGTCTCCCCCGCGTCGGCGATATCGGCCGGCACGCGCACCTTCGGGGCGGACGTGTGGTTGACGGACTGCTCGAACACCTCGACCCGGAGTTCGTGTGGCGTCTCCGAGACCAGTTTCTCGGGGTCGTCGACCTCGCCGTACAGGTCCGGCGGGAGAAACGGGGAGTTCGAAGACAGCGCGAGCACCGGCCCGAGCGTGCGGATGGCGGCGTTGTAGTAGTCCGGAAACGCCGCGGCGTCGGGGACCTGCAGGTGTGGCTGGATCGATGTGGCCAGCGACTCGAAGAGGATGCCCGAAAACGTCGTGTCGACCCCGGGAACGGCAAACGGAAGGGCGCCGCCGGCCGACGCCCGGATGTCGGCGTCGATGGCGAGATACCGCGGGTCCGGGCGCATGCGCGTTGGGACCTCGACTGCCCCCTCCGACCCGTCGGTGGCCTCGAGGTATGCCCGGCTCCCCGCCGCGGGCGGAACCGTCCACATCGCATCCAACACCAGCTCCAGCCCGGCCGCGGCCGCCTCCTGGCGGGCGTGTTCCGTCCGCTCGCGGATCTGGTCGGCCTGGGCGGCAAGCCCGGTCGCGTCGAAGGGGTCCGGGTCGGTGTTCAACTCGGCGTTGTGTACCCCGAGTTCCTTCTTTGCCACCCCCTCGAAGACCTGGCCGGGAAGCGGAGCGAGTCGGCCGTCGTCGTCGACGGCGTAGACCTCCATCTCTAGCCCGACCGCGAAGCCGGGGCTGTCGAACTCCCCGGCCGCAATCGCCGTCTTCAGCTCCGCGGCCTGTGACGCGACGCGGTCGGCGAACTCCGTGGCGGTCGTCTCGGTCAGCGACTCCCCGACGAGCTCGCCGTGGTCGGCGTCAGTCACACGCACCCCCTCCGACGGCTCCCGAGTGCGACCGCCGCTTCGTCCGCGGGTCCATACGCCTGCCTCGCGCCGGGGGAACAAAAGTGTACCAGTGTCGGCGGACTCTCACCCGCCGGAGCCGCCATGCTCAGTAGACGGCCTCACGGACCTCCTCCGCGAGTGTCTCGAACTGTGCGAGGTATGCACGCCGCTCCGCGCGCAGGTCCGCGAGTTCGGCCGTGAACTCCTCGTAGTGGTCCGGTGGGTACAGCGCCTCGACGGCGACGCCGGGGATGTCCTCGGGCACCTCGAAGCCAAAGCGGTCGTCGGCCCGCCAGTCGACCTCGCCGCGGGCGACACTGGTGAGGACGTTGACCGAGTCCTCGACGCCGATATCCGCCTCGTCCGGGCCGACGTGGCCGGTGTTGATCAGGAAGGTCTCGACCCCGTTGTCCCGGACGAGTTCGTAGAAGCGGTTCCCCTCCTCGCCCTCCGGGCCGATGATGAAGGGGTTGGTCCCGACCACGCGGATGGCCTTGCCGGCGGCGTCGGGGTCGCCGGCGCTGGTCTGGATCGACTCCCCGAGCATGAACGCGACCGCGGCCTGCCGGTCGTCGAGCCGCGCGACCGGCGGCATCAGCGGGTTGCGGGTGATGAAAAACAGCTGGTCGAGCCCGTCGAGGTCGATATCCGCGCTCGCGCTGTCGAGACACGCCCGCCGGATAACCGCCCGGCTGTTCGTGGTGAGCGAGCCGTCCTCGAAGTCGGCGCTGCCGTCGGGGTCGACGCCGACATTCTCGAGGACGGCGGACTCGTCGGTGGCGGCGTCGTAGAGGGCGGGCTGTTCACCCTGGTCGAGGCCGATTGTCTTGATGTACAGCCCTGCGCCCTCACTGCCGGCCACTGTCCCGTCGGGTAACAGGGCACAGACGTCGTCCTGGAGCATCTCCGCCCCTTCGGGGTCGTCGAGCCAGCAGCGGTGACCGGTCAGTGTCGATTTCCCGGTCGCCGATAGCCCGAGGAATGCCTGTCCGACCGTCGTCAGGCTGTCGTCACCCCCCTCGCTGCCGCTGTCGGTCTCGTGGTCGATGAACAGCCGCTTGGTGCCGGCGTGGATGCCCAGCCCGCCCAGCTGTTTCGCGCGGTACATATACAGCCGGAGGAAGGACTTCTTTGCCTCGCCGGTGTAGTCGCTGCCGAGTACGAACGTCAGCCCCGCCTCGGGGAGCACGCGAATCCGTCGCTCACCCCAGTCGGGCAGTTGGAGGGTCCGGAAGTCAGGCTCGGCGCCCGCGGGTGCGGGCTCCATGAGCTTCCCCCAGGCGAGGGCGATACGGGCGAACTCGCGGGGGACGAACAGCCGGCAGACAAAGCTGGTCTCGGGGTGGCGACCCACCTGCCGGTCGAGACAGACGAGGTCGCGCTCGCCTGCCGTGTCGAGCGCCGCGTCGATGGCGTCCCAGTCGGCCTCCTCGAACTCGTGGTCGACGAGGTTCCTCGTGTGGTCGGCGCTCCGGGACCGCTGCTCGCTGGTGTATGCCGGGCTCCCGAACTCCGTCGTCGTCTCGTCGGGCTCGGCGAACTCGCGGAGTTCGTCGAGGCCGGGGTCGTACACCACGTTCGGTGCGGCCGCCGGGTCGGGAAACTCCTCGTGCAGTCCCACCCGCTCCGCCCGTTGACGCGCCATGTCAACTCTCCAGTTCAGCAGTCCGAATAAACCTACGGAATCGTTCGCGACGTGGGTCGTGCTTACACGCCGCCTTCTTCCCTGGGGGGCCTTCACCCTGTCGTGACTCCAGGCCATCAGGACGATGACAGTCGGGTCACGGCCAGCTTTTATTCACGGCGGGCCTACAGGCCGTGTGTTGGACCTAATTGCAACGACAGCTACAGTCTGTGACGCGAGGGCGCCGGGCCGATGACCGACGGGCCACACGCCGGTCAGCCGGTCCGGACCGGCGGCACCGACCCCGAGGACGCCCACGCCGGCGTGGTGCTCTGTCACGGCCGGGGTGCGCGGGCGGGGTCGATGCTCGACATCGGCCGCCAGGTCGGGGTCGACGGCGTTGCCTACCTCGCCCCGCAGGCCGCCCGCGGCACCTGGTACCCAAACTCCTTCATGAGGCCTCCGGACTCGAACGAGCCACACCTCTCCTCGGCGCTCGCAACCGTTGGCCGGACGGTCGAGCGGCTGACCGACGCGGGTATCCCGCGCGAGCGGGTCGCAGTCGGCGGCTTCTCGCAGGGGGCCTGCCTCGCCACCGAGTACGCGGCGCGTAACCCGGCCCGGTACGGCGGGGTCATCGCCCTCTCGGGGGGACTGGTCGGCCCGGACGGCACGGATTTCGACTACGAGGGGTCACTGGCAGGGACGCCCGCCTTCCTCGGCTGTAGTGACGTCGACCCACACATCCCTCTCGAGCGCGTCCACGAGACCGCTGACGCACTGGAGACACTCCGCGCCGATGTCACCGCGGAGATATACGAGGGGCTGGGCCACACGGTCGTCCCCGACGAACTCGCCCACGTCCGGGAGATCGTCGCCGGAATGGCCGACTGACCGGCTCGCTCCCGGGCCGACAGCCGCCCGTTACCGCTCGTGGACCCGCATCGGCATCCCGTCTCTGGGGTGCATCGTCAGGGTGGGCCACAGGTCCGGCTCGCTCTCGCGTGTGTACTCCAGTTCGTAACGCTGGCTCGTCCGCGCGAGGATGAGCTTTGCCTCGAGTTTCGCGAGGTGCTTGCCGATACAGTGGCGTGGCCCGCCGCCAAAGGGGAAGTAGGCGAAGTTCGGGCGGTCCCGGTCGCGGGCCCAGCGGTCCGGGTCGAACTCGTCGGGGCGGTCCCAGAACCGCCCGGACCGGTGGACGGCCCACTGCGAGAGCATGAGCGTGCCGTCCTCGGGGACGCGGTAGCCACCGAGTTCGACGGGCTCGGTCGGCTCGCGAAACATCGTGTACACCGGCGGGTACAGCCGCATCGCCTCCTTGATCACACGGTCGATGTAGTCGAACTCCCGGACCGACGCCATGCCGGGACGCCCGTCACCGACCACCTCGGCGACCTCCGCCTGGACCCGCCGGCGCATCTCGGGGTGCTGGGAGAGCAGATACCAGGTGTAGGTCAGCGTCAGGGCGGTGGTGTCGTGACCCGCGAGCAGCATTGTCATCACCTCGTCGCGGATCTGCCGGTCCGTCTGCTCGCCGCGGGCCTGTGCCCGCAGGAGGACCGACAGCAGGTCGTCCGGCCCCTCGTCGGTCTCCGGGTCACCCTCACTCCCGCGGCGCTCCTCGACGATACCGTCGATGACACCTTCCATCGTGTCGATTGCCTGCCCGTACTCGCTGTCACCGGGCATCGGCACCCACTCCGGGGCGGCAAACCGGACCGGGTCGGGCTCGAACCGCGCCCCGAGTGGCTCCAGGGCCTCCCGGATCGTCCCGACACGGTCGTCCGAGAGGTCGGTGTCGAGCATCAGGTCGACGATCACCGCAAGCGTCACGTCGGTCATCTCCTGTTCGACGTTGACGACATCGCCGTCCTGCCAGCCGACCAGTAACTCGTCGCTGTGGGTCACGATATCGTCGGCAAAGTCCGTCAGCCGACCCATCGCGAACGCGGGGTTGGCGAGCTGGCGCTGGTCGCGCCAGGTCTGGCCGTCGCTCATCAACAGCCCCTTGCCGAGCAGGTCCCCAAGGGCGTCGTCCTGGAACTCCGGCTTTGCGAACTTCCCGGCCTCGGAGACCAGCACCTGCTCAATGTCCTCGGGGTCGGTCAGGAGGTACGTCTCTATTGGCCCCATGTCGAACTGAACGACATCGCCGTAGGCCTGCTCGCAGGCGGAGAGAAACCGAAACGGGTCACGGGCGTACCGTCGGCTACTGCCGAACAGCGGCTCGCCCTTCGGGCCGGGCGGTGAGGAACTCATCAATAAACGGTTGGCCCCTGACAGTATCAATCCGACGGTCGGCGGGGACCTGGCCCTGCCTGCGGCCGGCCGTGAGACACCCGTGTCGACCGGGGTACGGTGACACAACACAGCTATACGCCCGGAGCCCCCAACCTGAGCCGTGTCAGACGCCGCCTTCATGCCGGGGTTTCGCTCCCTCGAGACCGAGGTCGAGAACGACCGGCTCCCGGTCACGGGAACCGTTCCCGAGTGGCTGTCGGGGTCGCTGGTCCGCAACGGCCCCGGGACCTTCGACGCCGGCGAGGAGCGGCTGACCCACTGGTTCGACGGGCTCGCGATGCTCCGCAAGTACGACTTCGCGGACGGTGCGGTGTGGTACACCAACCGACTCCTCCGGACCGAGGCCTACGCCGACGCCCAGCGGGGGGAGACAACGGGGCAGTTCGCCACCGACGAGCGCGGGCTCGGGAAGGTCCTCGGCTGGCTGCGCCGGCTCGGCCCGCCGGAACCGACGGACAACGCCAACGTCCACGTCGCCCGTATCGACGGCGAACACGTCGCGCTGACGGAGGTGCCCCGGTGGGTTGGCTTCGACCCTGACAGCCTCGACAGCCGCGGCGAGTTCGGCTTCGAGGACGACCTCGACCTCGACATGACGACCGCCCACCTCTCCCAGGACCCACACTCGGGGGACCTGTTCGGCTTCGGGCTCACCTTCGGCCGGTCCCACGAGTACCAGGTCTACCGGATTCCGGCGGGCGAGCGCCGCCGGGAGTGTCTGGCCTCCGTCCCGACGGACACCCCGGCGTACATCCACGACTGTGCGGTGACCGCCGGGTACGTCGTCCTCCTGGAGACACCGCTGCGGATCGCTATCCTCCGGGCGCTGTCGCCGTTCACCGAGGGCTTTTTCGAACTGCTTGACTGGCGCCCGGAGACCGGCGCCCGCTTCCTGCTGGTCGACCGCGAGACCGGTGACGTGGACACGGTCGAGGCGCCGACCGTCTTCTCCTTTCACACGGTCAACGCGTACGACGACGGCGACGAGGTGGTCGTCGACCTCGTCGACTTCGAGGACGACGCCATCGTCGACGCCCTCTC
>JAQCNN010000028.1 GCA_028275005.1 Salinirussus sp. | reverse complement strand
TCGACATCGACGCCGAACTGGTCTCCGGCGAGCACGTCCGGGAGAACATCCTGGTCGACGAGCCGACCTGTCACTCCTGTCCGGTCGCCTGCAAGAAGGAGGTGGAGGTGCAGGCGATGCACAAAGGCGACGAGATGAACGTCCAGATGGAGTCCTTCGAGTACGAGTCCGCGTGGGCGCTGGGGCCCAACTCCGGGCACACCGACCTCGACGACTCCGTGCTGATGGTCGACAGGTGCAACGACCTCGGGCTGGACACCATCGACGCCGGCAACACGATGGCCATGGCGATGGAGATGACCGAGCAGGGCAAGTTCGACGACGTCGAGGGCGAGGGCCTCGACTGGGGTGACTCCTCGGAGATGGTCGACCTGCTCGAGCGGATTGCCCGCCGAGAGACGGCGTTTGCCGACCACCTGGCCGGCGGGCCCGCCCACCTGGAGGCGGCGTTCGACGCCGAGGAGAACTCTCTGGCGGTAAAGGGGCAGTCGATGGCCGCCTACGACCCTCGCTGTATGAAGGGGATGGCGATCGGCTACGCCACCTCCAACCGCGGGGCCTGTCACCTGCGAGGATACACGCCTGCCGCGGAGATCCTGGGTATCCCCGAGCAGGTCGACCCTCACGAACCCGAGGGGAAGGGTGAACTCTGTGCCACCTTTCAGGACCTACACGCCATCTCGGACTCCTTCGACATCTGCAAGTTCAACGCCTTCGCGGAGGGTATCGAGGAGTACGTCCTCCAGTACAACGGGATGACGGGCCGCGACGTCGGCGAGGAGGAGTTGATAGCGGCCGGCGAGCGGATCTACAATCTCGAGCGGTACTACAACAACCTCGCCGGCTTCGACGGCGCGGACGACGACCTCCCCGGCCGGTTCGTCGAGGGCCACGAGGACGCCATCCCGGCCCAGGGCGGCAGCGAGGGGGAACTCGCCGAACTCGACCAGCTCAAAGCGGAGTACTACGACGTCCGTGGCTGGGTCGACGGTGTCGTCCCCGACGAGAAACTCGACGAACTCGACATCGAGGTCGGCCCCGGCACCGGCGTCTCCGCCGGCGGCGACTCGCAGGCGCCCGCCGACGACTGAGCCGGCAGAGGGTACCCCGTCCGACCACTTACAGTCCCGACCCATCTCCTTGTGTGTATGTCGAACGAGGACTTCGAGTTCCGGGTGGAGTCCCGGCTGACCAGCCACGGCGTCTACGTCGACGAGGTCGTCGACACGCCCGAGGGTTACGAGGTGACCTACGAGTCGATCTCCGCCGACAGCGAGGGGGTCGTCCCCCACCGCGAGGTGGGGCGGGTGATCAACGTCTTTCGTGACCTCCACGACGAGGACTGGGCAGGGGCCGATATCGACGCCGTCGTCACGGACCTCGAGGGCGAGGAACGCGGCCGGTGGCACGTCGAGGCGGGCTGGCTCGACCGGCTACACAACGGCGACCTCACCGAGGTGGCGTTCTCCGAGAAGGTCATCGAGACGGTCGAACTCGCGGAGAAGGGCTGACACTCAGGGTGACGCGATGGTGACGGGATCGCGGATCTCCATCGCGGTTTCGAACTCCTCGAGCCGGTCGAGCCGGCGCCCGTCACGCCGGAACTGTGCGTCGTGGGTCCGCCGGACACCGTCGGTCTCGCTGTCGTCGAGGCCGAGTTCCTGGCCGACGCCGTCCCAGTGGGCTGTGCCGGCCAGGTAGTAGGTTCGCCCCTCGGCCTCGATACGCTCGAAGCGGCGGCCGTACTCCTCGCGACGGTCGACGAGGTGGCGCTGAACATCCTCGAGGAGCGCGGAGAGGCGCTTGAGGGTGACACTCGCCCGCGCGCCGGCCAGCAGGATCACCTGTCCCTCGATGGGGTGGGTACGCTCCGGCATAGCCACAGCCCTCAGCCGCCCGCGCGGATCGCCTTTCGGGAGAACTCCTCGACCAGGCGGTCCAGCGCGTCCGATTTTTTGCCCTCGAAGGCAACGGTCACCTCGGTGAGTTTCAGCGAGGGGCCAACCTCAACCTTCTCCTCCGAGAGGGAGGCCCGCCAGGTGCCGTCCGCGGCCTCGACGACCCCGTCGTCGACCCGCTCGCCGCCGAGGTTCTCCAGGTAGCCAACGGCGGCCCTCGTGGAGATCCCACGGTAGCTCCGTTCACGCTGTATCATCCTCTCCCGATAGCGGTGGCGGGGGACTAAAGCTGTCGGGCCCGTCGGTGGGTGAGACCCGGAACTCAGCCACGGCGCCCGCGTGGGTCGGCTCTCAGCCGCCGCCGGGGCGGATCCCGTCGTCGAGCAGGCGGGCGTTGCGCTCGCGGTCGACCCGGTCGGCAAGGTCCTCGTGGTCGTAGACCTGCTGGAGCACCGCGGCGTGGAGGTCCCGCCAGGCCATCGCGTAGATCGGCGACTGGCCCCAGGCACGTAGTTCGACGATGAACTCGTCGTAGGTCTCCCACCGCTCCTGGAAGTGTTCGATCATGTCGACGACAGCACTGACGGCCTCGGTCTCGTCCTCGACGGTGAGGGCGGCGTTGAGTTCCCGCTCCCAGCCGGCGACGGCCGTGCCCATGTCCTGTTTCGTGTCGTCGCTGTCCGCCGGCAGCGAGTCGACGATCCCCTCCGGGATCGTCAGTTCGAGTTCGTCCATATCCGTTCTGGGCGCGCTCATTGTATAAAACTGGCTCGGGAGCGCCGGTCACGCCCCACGGTCTATCCGGTCACCGGCCGTGAGCGCGTCCCGACCGACCCCTGTGCTCACACCTCGGCCGGTGACCCGCCGGCCACCGGCGGGAACACGCTGACCGTGTCACCGTCCGCTATGGGGGTGTCCAGCCCCTGCTGGTGGGCGATATCCTTGCCACCCCGCATGATCGTCAGAAAGTCCCGTAGGCTCCCGTCGTCCTCGAACAGGTCTATCTCCGGGTACTCCGCGGCGAGGTCGTCGAGAAGGTCACCGACCGTTGCACCCTCGAACTCCCGGACCAGGGTCTTTTGCCCGACCGCGTCCCGGAAGTTGGCGAAAAACCGCATCTCGATCTCCATGTGCGAGGCTCGGACTCGAACGGTATAAATGGCGACGACGGACAGGGTGGACCGGAGCCACCCTCTTGCCCCGGCGGACCGAACAGCCGATATGCTCCGGATTGCCCGTTCGGTCTACGACGCCGCTATCGACCACGCCCGCGAGGGCGACCCGGCGGAGGTGTGTGGTGTCCTCGGCGGGGACCGCGGCACGACGGGTCACGCGCGGACACTGCGCCGCGCCGAGAACGCCGCGGACGAGCCCCGAACCGAGTACCGCATCGACCCCACAGCGCAACTCGCGCTGATGGAGGAGATCGAGGCGGACGGCGAGGCGGTCGTCGGCTTCTATCACTCACACCCGAGCGGGCCGGCGGCGCCGAGCCCCACCGACCGGCGCCGTGCGACCTGGACCGGGCGCTCCTACGTCATCGTCGTCCTCGACGGAACACACCCCTACGTCGGCTCCTGGCGCTGGACAGGCGAGGGGTTCGAGCGGGAGGCAGTCGCGCTGGTGTAGGCCGGCCGACCCCAGGCTCGCACGGGTTGGGTCGCTACTGTGGGGCGACCAGCCGTGACACAAACTGGCACGGGATAGACAGACTCATGTGCCGGCCGGCCGCAGTCAGTGGCCGTGACCCGTTATCGGACTGGCCTCCTGTTCGTCGGACTGGCTGTGCTGTGGGGTGGGTCCTTTCCCGCCATCGAGGTCGGGCTGGAGTCGTTTCCCCCGGTGCTCTTTGCCGCTGCCCGCTACGACCTTGCTGGTGTTCTGTTGCTCGCCTACGCCGTCTTCGCGGCCGACCGCTGGCGGCCGACACGGGCGGATGCCGGCGCGCTGTTGGCCGGCGGGGTCTTTCTCGTCGCCGGGAACAGTCTGCTCTTTCTCGGCCAGCAGTACACCACCGGGAGCCTGGCTGCCGTCATCTACAGCCTCGTCCCGCTGTTGACCACCGGGTTCGCGTGGGCGTTGCTGGCCGGGGAGAGCAACTCCCTGCTCGGGCTTGTCGGCATCCTTGTCGGTCTGGCCGGCGTGGTCGTTATCGCCCGACCCGACCCGGGGAACCTGTTTGCGGCCGGCGTCGTCGGGAAGACGCTGGTGGCGCTGGCGGCCGTCAGTGTTGCGCTCGGGAGTGTCCTCATCCGTCGCTGGGACTCGACGCTGCCGGACTCGGCCTTTACCGCCTGGGCGATGGTCATCGGCGCGGGGATCCTCCACGCCAGCAGCCTCGTGGCCGGCGAGTCCGTTGCCGCTGTCCGGTTCGACCCCGCCGGACTCGTGGCGCTCGCCTACATCGCCGTCTTCGCCACCGCGATTGCGTTTGTCATCTACTTCTTCCTGCTTGGCGCCTACGGCCCGTTAGAGACGAATCTGGTCTCCTACGCGGTCCCCCTGGTGGCCACGCTGATCGGGTGGGCGCTGCTGGGCGAGCGGGTTACCGTCTGGACCGGGCTCGGGTTCCTGCTCATCCTCGGTGGGTTCGTCCTGTTGAAGCGACGGGAGCTCCGGGCGGAGTTGCGCCGCGCCCGCACCCAGGGGGTCTGACTGCCCGACAACGTGGGGTGAACTACCCGACAACGGCGACCGGGTCACCGACCGACACCGTCGCGCCGCGGTCGGACTCGGGGACGCTGGCGATGAGCATCAGCGTGTAGAAGTGGTCGAAGGCGGACTCGTCGGCCCACGCCGGGAAGGTTGCCTCCCGTTTCTCGACGAACCGCTCGCGAAAGCCCGGGAGCGGCTCGCCGGTATCGGGGTCACGGGCGGGGACCACACACCGTCCGCAGGGTGTCACCCCCTCGAACCGGACGCCGTCGGCCTCGAAGGCCGGCGCACCCTCCCCGACAAAGCGGTCCGCCCAGAACGGCTCGACACCCGACACTTCGACGTTCGCGCGGAGCCGTCGCCGGGCGCCCTCGACGGTCATCCCGTCGAACCAGGAGGCAACCTCCTCGAGTGTCTCTGTGCTGATGACCGACGGCCCCATCCCCCGGCGGTCGACGTAGCCCAGACCGGTGTCTCGCTCCAGCGAGAGCTCCACCCCGAAAAAGTCGGAGAACCACTCCGCGGCCTCGCTTGTCCCCCCCTCGAGGGCAAAGGACCGACGCTCGCCCGCCGGGGGCTCGACGGTGAGGGTCCGGGTCTCGGGGTCGAAGTCCGTCTCCAGGTCGTGGACGCGGTCGGTCCGCTTGCCGTTCAGGACCTCGCCATCGGCATCAACGAGGGCGAACTCCCGGTCGTACCGGAGCGTCCCGCCGGGGAGGAGTCGGCTCTCCTCGGCGTCCATACCGTCTAGCCCCTTTACCGGGTAGACTGTGAGTCGCTCGATACGTGGCGCTGGCATGGTCGGTAGCTCGGCCGGCGCGGGTAAAGCGGTTTCTCCGAGCGCCACCGGACTGGACGACCGTGGAGCGAGGCCACCGGCCCCTCGACGGTCGACCGACGGTACACCTACGGGGGAGGGGACCCTCTGTCGGGGTATGACAGGCGACCACAGCGGTCACGACGGACACGACAGACACGACGGCGGGGACGACCACGGCCACGGCGGCGAAGATGACCACCACCACCACGACGTGGAGACGGTCGGGCTCGCGGTCCTGACGGTCTCCTCCTCGCGGACACTCGCGGAGGACCCGTCGGGCGATGCCATCGAGTCACTCGTCGGTGAGTCGGCGGCGGCGGAGCTCGTGGCGCGGGACCTGGTCGGCGACAGCCGCGACGACATCGGCGAGGCGGTCGACGGTTTCGTCGGTCGCGAGGATGTCGACGCCGTCATTACGACCGGCGGCACCGGGATCACCCCCGACGACCTGACCATCGAGACTGTCAGCGAGCGCTTCGAGAAGGAACTGCCCGGCTTTGGCGAGCTGTTCCGGCGCCGCTCGGAGGCGGAGATCGGGACGATGGTCGTCGGAACCCGCGCCACGGCCGGTGTCGTCGACGGGACGGTCGTCTTCGCGCTGCCGGGCAGCGAGAACGCCGCGCGGCTGGGCACCAGGGAGCTGGTCCTGCCGGAGGTCGGCCACCTGTCAGGTCTCGCCGGCCGGTGACGGGTCACGGCAGGCCCGCCCGTGGGCTCGCGGGAGCGTCGAGCACACCTATCTCCCCAGGTGCGTGATAACACTTAACAGGTCAGTTCCAAATATAGCCGATAGGTGGCATTCCGTGCACACGACACTCCGTGACACACTCGAACTGACGGCCGAGAAGTACCCGAACAAGGACGCGCTCATTTACCCGCGACGGGACCAGCGGTGGACCTACGCGGAGTTCGACGAGAAGGCAAACCGGCTGGCCAACGCCCTGGCGGACCTGGGTATCGAGAAGGGTGACCGGGTATCGACGATGCTGCACAACGGCACGGAGATCGTGGCGACCGTGTTCGCGTGTGCAAAGCTCGGTGCGGTGTTCAACCCCCTGAACTACCGGCTACCGGCCGGTGAGGTGGAGTACATCCTCGACGACGCCGACTCCCAGGCTCTGGTCTTCGAGGGCGGGACCACGGAGGCCGTCGCGAACGCCCGGCCGAACCTGGAAACCGTCGAGGAGTATCTCTACATCGACGACGACGGCCCCGACTGGAGCCGTGATTTTTATGCCTTGCTCGAGGCTGCCGACGACAGTCGCCCGGACACGGTCGTCGCGGAGGACGACATCTACGCCTTCATCTACACCTCGGGGACGACGGGCCGGCCGAAGGGGGTCGTCCACGAACACCGCGACATGGTCGAGCACAATCTCATCTGTATCGGCGAGGAGGGGATCCACCGGGACGACGTCGGGCTCTCGGCGTTCCCGCTGTACCACTGTGCGGAGTTACAGGCGGCCCTGTTCCCCCGGATCCACGTCGGCGCGACCAGCGTCATCCACCACGACTTCGACCCTGTTCGTGCGCTGCAGGCCATCGACGAACACGGTGTGACGGTCTTCTTCGCGGCACCGACGGGCTGGAACGGCCTGGTCCAGGCCGCCCAGGAGGTCGACGCCGACGTCTCCTCGCTGCGACTGGGGATGTACGGTGCCGCGCCGATGCCCGAGGAGGTGCTCGATGGCTGTATGGACCTGTTCGACGCCGGCTACCTCCAGGCCTACGGGATGACCGAGATCGGCCCCTGTGGCACCTTCCAGTACCCCGAGGACCAGGTCGACAAACAGGGCTCTGCGGGGCTGCCGGCGCTGAACCACGACCTCCGGCTCGTCGAGCCCGACGCCGACCCCGACCGGGTGGTCGACCGGGGTGCGGTCGGGGAGATCCTCTTTGCCGGCCCCTGCACCATGCGCGAGTACTGGAACCGGCCGGAGGCGACCGCGGAGTCGCTGCGCGAGGGTGACGGCAGGACGTGGTACTACACCGGGGACCTGGGCTACCGCGACGACGACGGCTACCTCTACGTCGTCGACCGGAAGGACGACATGATCATCTCCGGTGGGGAGAACGTCTACCCCACCGAGGTCGAGGATGCCCTCTACGCCCACGAGGACGTCGTTGAGGCGGCGGTCGTGGGCGAACCCCACGAGGAGTGGGGCGAGCGCGTGGTCGCCTACATCGTCGGGGACACCACCGCAGAGACACTCGAGGAGTACACTCTGGCGACCGACGACCTGGCGAACTTCAAGCGGCCGCGGGCCTACTACTTCGTCGACGAACTCCCGAAAAACCCCAGCGGGAAGGTCCAGAAGTTCAAGCTACGGGAGGGTGAGGACGTCGACCCCGAGGCCGCCGAGCCCTGAGCGCCGGCGCTGTCCCTGCCGGTTGGTCGCGCCGACGGCGTCACTCGCCGACGCGGACGAGTTGCTTGCCGATATTCTCGCCCTCGAAGAGCCCGAGGAAGGCCTCGGGGGCCGACTCGATGCCATCGGTGACGGTCTCCCTGTACTGGAGTTGGTCGCCGGTCCAGCGGCGCAGCCGGTCGGTAATGTGCTCGAAACGGTGGGCGTGGTCGCTGACGATGAACCCCTCGACACGGGTCTTCGTCCGCTGGTGGAACCGTCGCGGGCCGGTCAGCGCCTCGTCGCCGGGCTGTGCGTTGTACAGCGAGATCTTCCCGGAGACGGCCACCCGGGAGAACTGGGCGAGGTGGTCGAGGACCGCGTCACTGACCTCGCCGCCGACGTTCTCGAAGTACAGGTCGACACCTCGCGGGCAGGCCTCGGCGACCTCCGCGGAGAGGTCGTCGGTGTTGTAGTTGACCCCCGCGTCGAACCCGAGTTCGTCGGTGACCCACTCCACCTTCCGGTCACTGCCGGCGATACCGACGACGCGTGCGCCGGCGATAGCGGCGACCTGGCCGGCGACCGACCCCACCGCGCCGGCCGCACCCGAGACCACGACCGTGTCGCCGGGCTCGACCTCGCCGATATCGACCGTGCCGACGTAGGCGGTCCGGCCGGGCATCCCCAGCACATGTAGGGCTGTCGAGACCGGCGCCGACCCAGTGTCCGCGTGGGCCAGTTGCTCGCCGTCGACGGCCGCGTACTCCGCCCAGTAGAGGTTCCCGGTCACCGTGTCACCGGCGGCAAAGTCGGTGTGATTGGACTCGACGACCTCGCCGACACAGCGGGCTCGCATCGCGTCCCCGACCCCCCAGGGGTCGGCGTAGGAGTCGGCATCCCGCATCCGCCCGCGCATGTACGGGTCGACGGACATGTACTGGGTCCGGACCAGCACCTCCTTCGGGCCGGGCTCGGGCACCCCGGCATCGACCATCTCGAAGTCCTCGCCCGTCGGTTCGCCTGTCGGTCGACTCGCCAGCACCCACTGCCGGTTCGTATCTGAACTCATGTGTCGCGTGAGTTCGGCGGGCGGCGGTATTACTGTGGGGGGTCCCGGGTGTCGGCCAGCCGACAGGCAGTCGGAGTTTTATCACACCCGGTGTCGAACAGGCTGGTATGGCTTCACACACGGAGCTGGACGCCGGCCCGGCACGTGTCGGGACCGACGGCCGCCGCGCCGGGGTCGTGTTCGACCGCGCGCTCAGGCGCAACGGGATGAGCGGACGAGACCCGACCGAGGCGTTCCGGGCTATCAGGGGGCCCGAGAACCGATGAGCGGGGACGACACGACCGGCGACATCGCCTCACTCGACGGGGAGGCCGTCGACGAGGAGTATCTCGGCCGACTGTTCGACGAGGACGCACTCGCGGCGTTTCTTGAGACGGAGCTCGGACCCGGCGGGTTAGACGTCGAGTACCACCAGGCCGGCCACTCCAACGAGACGTTGTTCGTCGACTGGGGTGACCACGAACTCGTGCTCCGGCGACCGCCGGCGGGCGCCCACGCCGACGCCGCCCACGAGGTCCTCCGGGAGTACCGCGCGATGGACGCGCTGCAGGACACCGCGGTGCCGGTCCCGCGGACCGTCGCGGCCTGTGACGACCACTCGGTTATCGGCTCCGACTTCTACGTGATGGAGCGTCTCGAGGGGGACGTGATCCGCAACGAGGAACCCGACCGCTTTGCCGACCCCGAACAGCGCCGCCTCCTCTCCGAGCGGTTCATCGACACTGTTGCCGAGATCCACACCACTGACCCGGCCGCCGTCGGACTCGACGACATGGGTCATCCCGAGGGGTACACCGAACGCCAGGTCGAGCGCTGGACCCAGCAACTGGAGTGGGCCTTCGAGGTGACCGCCGACGACCGCCCGGTCCCCGAACTCCACGAGGTGGCCGACTGGCTGGCCGACAACGTCCCCGCGGGCTACGCCCACACCCTGGTCCACGGCGACTACAAGCTCGACAACGTGATGGTTGGCCCGGGGACCCCTCCGGAGCTCGTGGGCGTCTTCGACTGGGAGATGTGCACCCGTGGGGACCCCTCGATGGACCTGGGGTGGATGCTCATCTCCTGGACGGACCCTGGCGACCCCGAGCACGAGGACCCGCTCAGCAACCGGATCGAGGGCCGGGAGGGGTATCTCTCCCGGCGGGAGCTGCTCGACCGCTACGAGGCGAAGACGGGGCTGACCTTCGAGAACGAGCGGTTCTACCGCGCCTTCGGGGTGTTCAAATCTGCCGGCGCCTGTGAGATGATGTACCGCCGGTATCTTGAGGGCAACAGCAGCAACCCCGCGTATCCGCTGATGGAGGAGCGCGTGCCCGGGATGGCCGAGCGAGCCCTCGATATCATCGAGGGCAGGGAACCGCTTTGACATCCTCCGGGTCGCTTCTCCGGGCCTTCTCGGTCCCGGTCCCATCGAACCCGTATCGGAGGACTGGGGTGTGACCCGAGGGCCGCGACAGCCCGACTCGCGGTCGCGGTTCCCGACCGCCAGTGACGAGCACAGGGCGCTGTGCGCAGTGGACTGACACCCCCCTCCTGTGCGTCGCGAGCAACGGCCCGCGGACGCCCCTACCCGGGCCACTTTTGTTCCTGTTGCCCGATGGTCAGCCATGTCACCGACACACGGGAGCCACCTGGGGACGCCAGAGGCGGCGAACGCGACAACGCTGTTGTTGCTCGGGAGCGGGGAACTCGGAAAGGAGGTGGTCCTCGCAGCCCAGCGGCTGGGCGTAGAGACGGTCGCCGTCGACCGGTACGAACGCGCGCCGGCGATGCAGGCGGCCCACCGGTCCCACACCATCGATATGACCGACGCGACCGCGGTGCGGGAGGTCGTCGAACAGGAGGACCCCGCGGTTATCGTCCCGGAGATCGAGGCCATCGCAACCGACGAACTCGAGCGACTGGAGGAGGCGGGCTACGACGTGGTGCCGACGGCCCGGGCGACCCGGCTGACGATGGACCGCGAGTGGATCCGCGAGTTTGCCGCCGAGGAGGTCGGCGTGCCGACCAGCGAGTACGCCTTTGCCGACAGCCACGAGGTGTACCGCGAGGCGGCCACAACTATCGGGACACCGGTGGTGGTCAAGCCGACGATGTCCTCCTCCGGAAAGGGCCAATCAGTCGTGCGCGACCCCGAAGAGCTCGACGCCGCCTGGGAGGCTGCCCGAGCGGGTTCACGCTCGGACACCGGCCGGGTCATCGTCGAGGAGCTCGTCCCGTTCGACTCCGAGTTCACCCTTCTGACGGTCTCTCACGACGACGGAACGACCTTCTGTCCCCCAGTCGGTCACACACAGCAGAACGGCGACTACCGGACGAGCTGGCAACCCCACGAGCTGAGCGACGACCAACTGGCGGCTGCACAGCGGATGGCAGGTGAGGTGACTGACGGACTCGGCGGTCACGGTGTTTTCGGCGTCGAGTTCTTCCTCCGAGACGACGAGGTCGTGTTCAGCGAACTCTCACCGCGACCCCACGACACCGGGCTCGTCACACTCGCCACACAGCGGCTCAGCCAGTTCGACCTCCACCTGCGTGCGGTCCTCGGTCTCCCGGTGCCCGAGGTCACTGTCGAACGCCCGGGTGCGAGTGCGGCGCTGGTGGCCGAGGACCCCCTCGACCAGCCCGGGTTTACCGGGGTCGACGAGGCCCTCTCGATGCCCGAGTCCGACCTGCGACTGTTCGGCAAACCCGAGGCGTACGACGGCCGACGGATGGG
>JAQCNN010000007.1 GCA_028275005.1 Salinirussus sp. | reverse complement strand
TCGCCTGCATCTGCTTGCGCATGTCCTTCAGGGTGAACGACCCCTCGAGCATCTCCTCGGGGTCCCAGTCCTCTTCGCCCTCCTGGGCCTCCTCCATGGCGCGCTCGACGCGCTCGGTGAGCTGTTCGAGGTCGCCCATCCCCAGCAGTCGGGAGATAAAGCCGGAGGGCTCGAAGCGTTCGATATCCTTGACGGTCTCGCCGGTGCCGAGGAAGGCGATGGTGGAGTCGGTCTGGTCGACCGCCGCGAGCGCGCCCCCGCCCTTTGCGGTCCCGTCGAGCTTGGTGATCGCGACGCCGTCGACGCCGATAGACGTCTCGAACTCCTGGGCCTGGTTCTTTGCCGACTGCCCCATGGCAGCGTCGACCACCAGCAGGTTCCGGTCGGGGTCGACGGCGCTGTCGATCCGCTCTATCTGTGCGATCAGCTCCTCGTTGAGGCCGTCACGGCCCGCGGTGTCGACGATACGCACGTCGGCGTCCGCGGTCGCCTCCATGCCAGCCTCGGCGATGGCGACGGGGTCGTCCTCGTCGGGGTCGCCGTAGAACCCCACCTCGGCGTTCTCGGCCATCTGCTTTGCCTGGTCGTAGGCGCCCGGGCGGTCGGTGTCGGTCTGGATCACCGCCGGCCGGAGCCCCTTCTTCGAGAACCACCACGCCATCTTTGCCGCGGTGGTCGTCTTTCCCGAGCCGTAGAGGCCCGCGAGCATGATCGTCTGCTTCTCCAGGGGGAGTTCGGTCGACTCGCCGACCAGCTCCACCAACTCCTCGTAGACGATCCGCAACACCCAGTCACGGGGTGTGGTGCCGGCGGGCGGTTCCTCGTCCAGGGCACGGCGCTTGATGCTGTCGGAGAGGTCCTGGACCAGTGTGATGTCCACGTCGGCCTGGATCAGCGAACGCTGGATCTCCCTGACGATATCCTCGACGTCCTCCTCGGAGATCCGCGACTTGCCACGGAGGTTGTCGAGGGTGCTCCGGAGAGAGCTCCCGAGGTCGTCAAGTACCATTTGCCGACGGCTATGCGAGTCCTGCGGTAAAGGCTTTCTCTCGGGTGCGAGGCGGGCGCCGGCCGCGACGCGCCCGGCCGGTCCGCCGCCGGCTACCGCTCGTACCGACGGCCGCCACAGTACCCCGTCCCCGGGGCATCCTCGACGAGCTCCGGCCACACCCCGACTCCGGTGTCGTCTCTTGTGACCGCTCCTCACTCCACTCTTCGACCGGCCGCACACTCTCGACGCGGATACGAATCACTGATCGTCGGTACGTGTGCTTCGAGACACTTGACCAGCCCTCTCACGGTCAATACCGCCACCCCTCACCCCTCGCGGACAGTGTTGCCGCTACGTGTGTTCCTGCTCCCGACAGGGCGTGGGTCTCCCGCCGATAGTGCGGGACACGGCGTCGCCTGCGTCCACGATACCGGTGAAAACGGCTGGGAGAGCGGTCAGCCGACCAGACGGTCGACGACCGCCTCGGGGTCGAACCGCTCGAGGTCGCCGTAGTCCTGGCCGGTCCCCAGAAAGAGAATCGGCCTGCCGGTCACGTACGCGATCGAGATCGCGGCCCCACCCTGCGGGTCGGCGTCGGCCTTCGTGAGCACCGAGCCGTCGGTCCCGGCGGCCTCGTCGAACTCCCGGGCGCGGTTGACGGCGTCCTGGCCGGCGACGGCCTCGTCGGCAAAGACGGTGAGGTCGGGCTCGACCACGCGGTCGATCTTCCCGAGTTGGTCCATCAGCCCATCGCTGGTGTGTAGCCGACCGGCGGTGTCCCCGAGCACGACGTCCACGTCGTTTGCCTCGGCGTACTCGACGGCGTCGTACAGCACCGCGGCCGGGTCCGACCCTTTCTCGTGTGAGATGACGGTCTTTCCCAGCTCGTCGGCGTGTTCCTGGAGCTGTTCGTTCGCGCCGGCGCGGTAGGTGTCGCCGTTCGCCAGCACCGACGAGAAGCCCCGCTCGTCCAGGTAGTGGGCCAACTTGGCGATGGTCGTGGTCTTGCCGACGCCGTTGACCCCCGTGAACACGATAACAACCGGCTTGTCGGCCGCCCGAAGATAGCTGTCGAAGTCGAACTGCCCGACGCTGATCACGTCGTACAGTGCCTCCCGCAGCGCGTCCCGGACCCGGTTGCCGGTCGAGGAGAGTCGGCGCCGGGTCTGACCCACGAGATTCTCCTCGACACCGTCGAGGATCTCCTGGGCAACCTCCATCTCGACGTCGGAGCGCAGCAGCGCGAACTCCAGGTCGTCAAGGTGGGCCTGAAGGTCGTCCTCGTCGATGACGGTCTTGCCGGTCGCCAGCAGCTTCGCCCGCTCGGTCAGCCCGCGGTCCCCGTCCGCCTCCGGACCACCGTCGACACCCGCGCCGGCGGGGTCGGCGTCGATGTCATCGGCTCGCTCCGCCCTGTCATCTGTCTCCGGGGCTGCCTCCCCGGCACCGGTATCGGCATCGGCGTCGTCGGCGCCGGTATCGGCTGCCGCCGGCTCTGGGTCGGACTCGGCCGCGGACTCCGGGGCTGGCTCTGGGTCGGCCTCGGTATCAGCGTCGACCGTTTGCCCCTCGGCGTCGCTCATCCCGTCGTCGTCGGTTTCGACCGTCTCAGCGTCCTCCTCGACGTCCTCGGTGAAGTCCGTGAACTTGTCCTTGAGCCCGTCGAACATCGCCTACTCGTCCTGCTGCTGGAGCTGCTGCATCTGCTGTTGTTGCATCTGCTGGGCCTTCTGCTCGAGTTCCTCGCCCTCGGACTCGAGTTCGGCCACCTCCGAGCGCAGCCCCTCGATCCGGTCGTCCAGCGTCTCCTTTTTCGATTCGAGGGTCTCGACCGCGCCCTCTTGGCCGCGCTCGGCCGCGTAGCCGCCGCCGAGTTCGACCGTCACCTCGTCGATATCCTCGATCGTCGCCTGGAGGTAGGCGCCGCCGCCGAGTGGCACCTGGACCGTCGAGTCCGTCTCGAGGGTGTCGATCGCCTCGATGGCCTCGTCGACCTCCCGCTTGCGGGTCTGGAGCTCCTCGATCTCCGCCTCGACGGCCGCCTGCTGTTCCTCGATCGCTTCGAGTTTCTGTGCGAGCTCCTGAAGCTCCTGCTGGCCGCCGCCGCCACCGAGACTCATGCCTGGACCCCCTCGATCTCGATCTGTGTGCGCTTGAGCCCGTGTCGCGAGCCGAACTCGGCGTAGGTGTGCTCGGTGGCCACGTTCTCGTTCTCGGCCTGGATCTCTGTCTCGAAGGGCTGCCAGCCGTCGCGGGCCTGCCAGCGCCCGCTAACCGTGTACGTTTCCATACACACAGGTGGGGTGCCGAGTCGGAAGAAGCTTGCCATACCACCACTCGCGGCCCCGCTGTGTCCCCTCCCGGCCGCGGCTGTCCGGCCTGTCTGCCGGTGACGCGCTCAGGGGCCGGCGTAGCCCAGCGCGCTGTCGATCCGCCCGAGTTCGGGGCCGGTGGTCTCCTCGCCGACCACGTAGCCGTGGCTGTTGGCGACCAGCCCCGACCCGACCAGCGGTGCGCCGTAGTTCACCGTGCCGATGTCGGCGGGCACACCCAGTAGCTCCTCCAGACGGTCGAGCTCGTCGTCGGTCGCCCGGGGGTGACAGAGCACACCCTTGGCGGTAGCAGCCGTCGCCGTGCCGACCGTGTTGACGCCGGCAATGTCGCCGCGCTCGACGGACACACCCAGCCCCTCGCGAACCGCCGTGACCGCCTCGGCGGGGAGGTCCGGGTGGACGTATGCACCCTCGTCGGTGGCGACGACGACGTTGCCGGCGGCGTTGACCCGGCCCGGGAGTTCGGTCACTGGGAGGTCGACCGCGTCGACGATCCGGCGACGCTCCCGGTCGCGGATCCGGCTGCTGACCAACAGCCCGTTTGTGTTGCCGGCGACGAGTGCGCCGACGGTCCCCGAGCCCCCGACGGTCGTCGGGACAGCCGGGACACCGAGTTCCTCGGCACAGTCCTCGCGCAGTCCGGCGTCGATATCCGGCCGGACGAGCAGGCAGTCGTCGGTGGCCCTGGCGAAGACACCGATATACGACGACCCGGAGAAGGCGGCACGGAGCACGTGTCGGACGACCCTACTCCGCGGTCTCCGCTTCGACCACGCTCTCGCCCTCCTCGTCGAAGCGGGCGGCGCGGACGCGGAGCTTGCGCGGCGGGGTCGACTCCGCCCAGACCGCGCTGTTGATCGAGGGGTCCAGCCTGACGGCCTCCTCGTCGACGGAGAAGTGCTGGGCGAGGTGGTCGCGGATGATCCCCATCGCGGCGTTTGCCTGTTCGTGACCGGCCTCGACACGCGCGTCGCGAAGCGGGACTGTTACGACCCGCTCCTCGAAGTCACCGGCGCTCATTCGTCGGTGTCACTCCGCCGCCAGTTGCGCCGCTTTGGGTTGCGCTGCACGTCACGGTCGGTCTTGAGCATGACCCACGCGGGGACGCGGTTGTTCTGTCGCTCCAGCTTTGCGAGTCGCTTCTTCTTCGCCTTCGATTTCTTGCTCATGGTGCTACCATTTCCTGGCGGTCGGTTAAATGTGTGTTCCTTCTCCCGGGCGGCTGACGGCCTCAGACAAACCCGAGTGGAACCATCACAGCAACCCCGACCGCGAGTCCGGCGGCCAGCTCGGGGCGACCACCCCGCGGGAGCCCCTGCCCGCTCTCGAGTGCCTCGGGGACGAACTCGGTTGCGACGAGATAGACCATCGCCCCCGCCGCAAAGCCAAACCCGACGGGGAGCAACCCCTGGGCCAGCGTCACAGAGTAGTAGGCGACGACCGCCCCGACCGGCTGTGGCAGACTCGAGAAGACCGCCCACCAGACCATCCGCCACTCGCCGACACCCATCGACCGTAGCGGGATCGACACCGCCACCCCCTCCGGAATGTTGTGGATCGAGATCGCGACGGTCATGAAGACGGCGAGCACCGGCAGTGTCACCCCGAGGAGGGCGACCGTCTCGGCGTCCGGCACGCCGGCCAGCCCGAGTTCCGCAAAGGAGACCCCGACGGCGACCCCCTCCGGGAAGCTGTGGACGGTCAGGATCCCGAGGATGAGTACCAGCTTCCTGAAGTCGGCCTCCGCGTACTCCTCCGGGTCGACCGCCGCGCGGTCGAGCAGTTCGTGGCCGACGATCACGAGTGCCACCCCGGCGGCGAGGCCGGGGCCGATAGCCACCACGGTGTCGACGGGCGTCCCCTCGACCACTGCGAGCCCCTCCTGGACCAGCCCGAACACCGACGCCGAGACCATGATCCCCGACGCCAGCCCCCACAGAATAACGTTCCAACGCGGGCCGATATCCTCGAAGAAAAAGAACGGGAGCGCCCCCAGCCCCGTCGCCAGCGCCGTCGCGAGCCCGGCGAGAAAGACCACAACGACGTTCTCGAGGAGGACCATACCCGACTGTAGACCCACCCCTCCCTTAACTATCACGGAGCTGATGTTTTTGGCCGCCCTAAAGCTCCCCTGTAACCGCCCCCGTGTCCCTCGGCAGCCGGGTCAGAGCGGGATAGCGGAGACCGTCCGATACTCCGGTCCCTCGTCGGTGAGTGTACTCCCGGTGAGGCGGACATCCTCGACCTGTAGCCGGCCTGCGCCGGGGTCCTGGCTCTCGACAACATCCTGAACGAGTTCCTTTCCGCCGGCGTGTTCCATCCGTGCGAGGGTGACGTGTGGGGTGAAGTCGTGGTCCTCGGCCTCGAACCCCATCGCGACGGTCCGGTCCTCGATGGCCTCGTGCAGCCGGGTCAGCTGTCCGTCGCCCTCCCGCACGCCGAGCCAGACGACGCTGATGTACCCCAGGTGTGGAAACACACCCAGCCCGCCGAACTCGGCGGTAAAGGGCCCGACGCCACTGTCGGCGACGGCCCCGGCCAGTTCGTCGGTCAGCTCGTCGACGCGCCCGGGCTCGACCTCGCCGAGGAACTTCAGGGTGACGTGGGCCTGCTCGGGGTCGACGACGTTCAGCCCACCCGCGCCCTCGAAGCGCTCCTGGACGGCCCGGACCTTCGCTGTCAGCCCGTCGAGGTCGACGCTGACGAACAGTCGCATACCTTCTCTTCGGGACGCAGGCCTTAACCTTCCGCCTGCCGAATATCCTGTATGGATAACCCACGGGACTCGGAGGACCCCGACCACGAGTTTTCGGAGGGACAGGGCTTTTCGGACCCTTACGACCCCTTCGACCTCGACCCGCCGGAGCTAGACGCCGGCCCCGGCCAGGTCGACCCCGTCGATTCACACGCTCTGACCGACCTGCTCCAGGGCGAACAGGTCGTCGCCGACCAGGTCGACCCCGAGCGGCTGCTCGACGTCGGGCTCGAGTACATGGGGATCAACCGCCACGAACAGGCCGCCGACACCTTCGAGCGCGTCGCCAACTTCGCCGAGGACGACCTCGTCGAACAGGAGGCTCGGGTGAACAAGGGCGCCGCCCACGCCGAACTCGAGGAGTACGACGCCGCGATCGGCGCCTACCAGGAGGCGCTCGACATCGACGACGAGTCCGAACACGCCGCCGCCGCGGAGACCAACCTCGCCTACGCCCTCTGGGAGTTCGGCCGCACCGAGCAGGCGCTCGAGCACGCCGAGCGAGCGGTCAAACTCGACCCTCGCTTCGGGCAGGCGTGGTACAACCGTGGCTTCTTTCTCAACGAGCGTGGGCTCCACGAGGACGCCGTCAACGCCTTCGACAACGCACAGCGGCTCGGCTTCCGCAGCGCCGACCTGCTGGAGGAGAAGGCGGTCGCGCTCGAGGGGGTCGGCGAGGACGAACGCGCCGAGGAGGTCGTCGAACAGGCCGAGGAGATCCGCCAGCAACAGGAAGAACAGCTCGTCGACGGCGACGAGGACCGGCTGCTCGAATGACGCTCTTGCTCACCGAGCGAGACACAGACGAGGGGCTGCTCGTCTCGGTCTGTGACGCGGACGTCCTCGGTGAGTCCTTCGAGAACGGCGAGGTCTCCCTGACCGTCGAGGAGGCGTTTTACGACGGCGACGAGGCCGGCGAGCAGGAGGTGGTGAACAGTCTCGCCAGCTGTACCACCGCAAATATCGTCGGCACCGAGGCCGTCTCGCTGGCCGTCGAACACGGCTTTGTCGACGAGGAGAACATCCTCGACCTGGGCGGGACCCGCCACGCACAGCTGCTCTGGATGTGAGGCCGAGGGGGGCCACCGTCACCTCCGGGCCTGGATCCGGTGCTTTGCGTTCGACAAATTGTTTTTCGGCGAACCGAAATGATGTTACTTGTCGAGCCCCTTGCTGTAGCAATGGGAGTGCAATCTTCAGACCTGCTCGATGTCGAGCGGATACGCGAGGACTTCCCGATCCTCCAGCGGGAGTTCGGCGGCGAACAGCTCATCTATCTCGACAACGCCGCGACCTCGCAGACGCCGGAGCCGGTCGTCGAAACCATCGCCGACTACTACCGGACGACCAACGCCAACGTCCACCGTGGGCTCCACCAGCTCAGCCACGAGGCCTCTATCGCCTACGAGGAGGCCCACGACCGCGTGGCGGCGTTTATCGGCGCCGAGGGCCGCGAGGAGATTGTCTTCACGAAGAATACGACGGAATCGATGAATCTCGTGGCCTACGCCTGGGGGCTGAACGAGCTCGGCCCCGGCGACGAGGTGGTCCTGACGGAGATGGAACACCACGCCGCGCTCGTGACCTGGCAGCAGATCGCAAAGCGAACCGGTGCGACGGTCCGGTACATCGAGGTCGACGAGGACGGCTACCTGGACATGGACCACGCCCGCGAGCTGATTGGCCCCGACACCGCGATGGTCAGTGTCGTCCACATCTCGAACACCCTCGGCACGGTGAACCCGGTCGCAGACCTCGCCGACCTGGCCCACGACCACGACGCCTACATCTTCGTCGACGGCGCCCAGTCCGCCCCGACCCGGCCGGTCGACGTCCAGGATATCGACGCCGACTTCTTTGCCTTCTCCGGGCACAAGATGTGTGGTCCAACGGGGATCGGCGTCCTCTACGGGAAAGAGCGGATCCTCGAGGAGATGGAGCCGTACCTCTACGGCGGGGAGATGATCCGGAAGGTGACCTTCGACGACTCCACCTGGAACGAACTCCCCTGGAAGTTCGAGGCCGGCACGCCGGTCATCGCCCAGGGGATCGCGCTGGCGGAGGCGTGTGACTACCTCGACGACATCGGCATGGACCGGGTCAGACGCCACGAGGAGGCGCTGGCCGAGTACACCTACGACCGTCTCGAGGAGTTCGAGAATATCGAGGTTTACGGGCCACCGGGCGACGACCGCGGCGGGCTCGTCGCGTTCAACCTCGGCGCCGTTCACGCCCACGACACCTCCGAGATCCTCAACGAATTCGCCGTCGCCGTCCGGGCCGGGGACCACTGTACCCAGCCACTCCACGACAAGCTGGGGACACCGGCCTCCGCGCGCGCCTCCTTCTACATCTACAACACCCGCGAGGAGGTCGACGCCCTGGTGGACGCGCTCGGGGAAACCCGGGACCTCTTTGCCTGAACCGACTAGGTACCGTAACCCCCAGAACTCTTACCGGGGCCCGTCGTCGACCGCCCCACAGACGTTACACACCGACGCCCCCTCCGCCTCGTCGTAGACCAGTGACCCCTCACCACAGGACGGACACGCCACGTAACTGACCGACTGTCCGTACCGTGGCTGTGGCCCCTCGTCCTCGGTCTCCCCGCCTCGCCACCAGATTCGTACCCGACTGACGAGCAACTCGAGTATCCGCGGCATCACCCCTACTGAGGGTCACAGTGACAAAAACCCCACCACAGCCACCCTTCCTGGTCGAGCGTGGCTCCCCTGTGGCCGGCGGGTGCGGCGGCCGACACGCCGGCGGTCACAGCCCGTCTCGCCGACCGGCCCGGTGAGCTACGCTACTGCTCGGCCTCGGCCTGTGGCCCGGAGTCGGGCTCGGCCCCCTCCTCGGTGGTCTCACCCTCCTCGGACCGGGCGGCGACCAGCGCGCCGCTGGCCACGCTGTACATCGGCTCCTCCGGGGAGTGGACGCCGCTGATGGAAAAGGGCATCCTCGCGTCCTCGAGGTGGTCGGCGAACAGGTCCTCGAAGCCGTCCGGACTGGAGGTCCCGCCGGTCACGACGACCGGGACGTCAAGCCCCTCCTCGATGTCCTCCTCGTCGACCTCCCGGGTGATGTTCTCGATGACGTAGTCGAGCAGATTCTCGTAGTAGATGGCGAGTGCCCCCTCGACACCGCCGACGTCGGTCCGGAAGTCCAACTCGAAGTCGTCCTCCTTCACGCTGGTCACCTTGTCCACCGGCGTTCCGGTCGCCTGGGCGGTCTGTTCGTCCACCCAGTCGCCGCCACGGGCGATGGAGAACTTCATCACCGGGACCGCGTAGTAGGCGAGACAGACGTTGGTCATCCCGGCCCCAAAGCTGATCCCCAGGCCGGTGAAGTTCCGGTCCGCAAGCTCGGAGTAGATCACGGACATCCCCTCGTTGATCGGCTCCGGGTCGTAGCCCATGTCGCCGAGCATCGACTCCAGGGTCTTCTCGTGGTAGAGCGTGGACACCTCGGAGTCGATCGGGTCGGCCGGACTCGAGTAGTAGAGCCGTTCGTTCGGCCGGGACGGCTCGCCGACGACCTGTTCGGTGATCAGCTTGATCATCGGGATGGCGGAGGACTCCTCGCTCGAGAGGATCCCCTGTTGCATCGGCCGCCGGGTCTCCTCGCTGAAGATGTTCGCAAAGTTGAGCGCGTCGTCCCCGACGACGTACACCTTGTCGTCCTTTCTGATGTGGAGGACCTCACTGCGCGACAGCATCTGCTCCGCCATGTCGCTGTACTCGATCTCGACGAACGAGTTTCGCTGCTGGACGAACACGGTCTCCGTCCCGTCCTGGCGCGCGGAGAGAATATTCATCGTGCCGACGTCTAGTCCCTTTGCCATAACGGTTCCTTTCGCTGGCGGTGATATAAAATTTCGTCCGATTCGGGCTCACTAGACCGTGTGAAGCTGTGTGACACGACAGACGACGAGACGGGCCACACCCGTCAGAACAGGTCCCGGATGCGGTCGGCCACCGACGACGGCTCGTCGTCCTCCTCGCCCGCACGCTGTTCCCGGAGCTCCCGCAGCGCCGAGGCCTGTTCGTCGGTGCTCTCACCGCTTGCCGTCTCGACCTCACCGCCCTGGAGCCCTCTGAGCTGTGATACGGCGTCGTCGACCTCGCCGTCCGCGGTCCGTGTCTCCGTCCCGGAGTCCGGCAGTTCGGACTGGTCGATGTCGTCGAGTGCGCTCGTGTCGAGGTTGAGCCGTCGGGTCTCGTCGCGCTCGACACCGCCCCAGGACAGCTCCGTCTCCTCGAGTTCCCGCTCGATATCCGCCTGGACCCGGTCGTCGTCGACGGCCTCGCCGTCGTCGGTGTCGGGCCCGGCGGCCTCGCCGGCCGTTGCCCGCCCCGGACCCCCCGTTGCCTGCTGGACACGGTGACCAACGAGCGCCGCACCGGTCGAGGCGACGATCATCGCAGCCCCGAGGCTGTAGACGGCGACACCCTGTGCGCTGTAGTCCGGCGGCTGTGCGACGTTCCAGTTCTGTGGATAGGCCCAGACGAACAGCACGGCCGCCGCCAGACAGACGACCGACCCGACCACAGCGAGATACAGCATCCGTCTGTCGACCGGCAACAGCACGACGACCCCCGAGAGGAGGGCCGGCAGCCCGACCGCGGCCGCGACGGCGGCGACCTCTCTGACGGCGAACATCGACGACGAGTCCGGCGGCAACGTCGCGCTGTACAGGAACGTGATAACACCCATCGCGGCCAGCCCCAACCCGACAAAGAAGACACCGAACCCTGCGTAGACGTCGATGGTCCGGTCCGGGGCTCCGATGTACGCCCGGTAGTACGAGAGGAGCCTGCTCGTGTCCTTCGACGAGCTCATAGATCGATATGCTGGCTGAACTCTCATTACTGTTCCCCCCGCGGCCGGGGGTGGCGACGACGGTCCGGCCGCGGTGGTCGACCCCGGCTACTTTTGTTGCCTCGCCTGCGACACTCATCCGATCACCAGTGCCTTCGGCGTGTCCTCGCTGTGGCTCCGACCTCGCGACGCTCGCACTCCCGGAGACCGAGACAGTCACGTGTGAAACCTGTGGCTACGCCGGGGTCGAAGCGGACCACACCGGCGAGCCGACCGCCGCCGAGAGCTGGGCGGAGGCAGTCGAGCGGTTCCAGACAACCGAGTAACAATGCAAACGCTCAGAATCACCGACGACCAGCACGACCGTATCGAGCGGCTCCGGGCGGAGCTCTCGGAGAGCCAGACTGGCCCCTACGCCTCCGTCAACCCCGGCGACGTACTCGCCTACCTGCTGGACCTCGCCGACGAGGTCGACGACCCCGAGCGGCGGGCCGACCCAGCGCGGGCGACAGACGACACTGCTCGGCCGGCCTTCCCCCGTGAGCACCTCGAGCGGCAGCTGCGCGCGCGAAACCGGAAACACGGCGACGAGGAGGCCGCCGAGATGGACCTGTACACGATCGCCGCCGAGTACGACATCGCGGGCCGCAGTAACATGACAAAGTCCGAACTCGTCGACGCGCTGCTCGAGGAGACCGAGCGGCTGTACGACAACCCGCTTCACTGGGTGGATATCGACTTTCGGGCTGCAGACCGGGACACCGACGGGCCGGCGGCCGAAGACGGCAGTACGGACACGGCGATGCCGGAGGGCGAGGTGACGACCGGTGCTCCCGACGGCGCGGACGCCGAGGCCGACCGAGGGGACGAGCCGGACGGACAGGCTGAGGCCGGGGGTTCAGACCCGCTCACCGCGACGCTGAGTCTGCTGGAGACACACGACGACAAGTGGCGGCAGGCCGACGGTGACGCCCGCTACGAGGTCGAACTCCCCGACGGCGGCGTCCAGACTGCACGCACAAAGGACGACATCCGGGCGGTCCTGTTCAAGAACTACTGACCGTGAGCGCCCTCGAACGCCTCGGGTCGTGGCTGGCCCGCGCCCTCGGAGGCGGGGACGACCCTGCCGCCGATGCCCCCGAAGAGAGTGACACCGACGCGCCCGACGACGAGGGGCTCGACCCCTCCGGGGCGACCGAGACGCGAACGACCGGACAGGACGACGCAGTTACCGCGCTCCGTGAGACCCGCCGCGGTCGGGGAGCAGGGAGTGACCCTGACCCGCCCGCGAGGACCGACGACCGGGACGAGGAGTAACCGCCGGGCTGGTGACCGTCGGACAGGGGGTAGTCCCAGAAGCCACGCGACAGAACGCCATAACTTCTCCGTGGGCGCCGGTACCGGCCCCGTGGAGGGGCAGAGGCGTAGTACCCGCCGGGCGTCACTCCAGTGTCACCGCGGTCCCGTATGCGATCACCTCGGAGCCGGCGTTGGCGATCGAGGAGGTCTCCATCCGGACGTTGACCACGGCGTCGGCGCCCATCGACCGGGCGTCCGCCTCCATCCGCGAGAGTGCCTCGTCGCGGGCCTTCGTCAGCAGTTCGGAGTAGGCCTTCAGCTCGCCGCCGGCGAGATTCCGGATACTCTGGGTGATGTCCCGGCCGACGTTGCGGGCCTCGACGGTGTTCCCTCGTGCGATACCGAGCGTCTCGTCGACCTCCTCGCCCGGGATCGTCTCGGTGTTGACCAGTTCCATACCGACCGTTCCGGGTGCGTCCACTTCAAAACACGCCTACGGTGAGGTCCCCGCCGACTGCCGTGGGTTTCCACTCTGCTCGCACAGCCGAGATACAGTTAATACACATCTGTCCTGGGAAGATAATGCGGTGGGGAGAAAACCGATGCAAGACGAGTCACAGCTAGACGGACGACGAGTCGAATCGCTCTCGAACATGTCGCGCCGACGGGCACTTGGGCTGCTGGGAACAGCCAGTTTCGCCGGCCTGTCGAGTGTCCCCGCGAGCGCAAAAAGTGGACACGGGAACGGGGCAACGGCGGATATCAACGTCCTGCCGAACCCGAACTTCATCACGAATGCCCGTGACGAGGCACCACCATTCAGCGACGACACGCCGCTGTTCGACCCGGGCCCGGTGTCGATTCCACTGAACGAGATCATCGAGGGTTCCGAGGAGTACGACTCGGAACTGTCCCGGTCGCTGAACGACGGCAAACACCAGATCGTCAAGCCACCCGAAGGGTACGACCGCGAGGCGGGGTACGAGGGCTCCTGGGGACGGATCACCTGGGGTGAGTACAGTGCGGTCGGCGGACAGGCAACAGTTGGTGGGGTCAAGCCCAACAGCGGGAATGAGAACAGCAACGGGAAAGACGAGGGCAGTGGCGACGAAACAGGAACTCGTGTCAACATCAGCGTCAATAACGGCATTCCGAACGGCCAGTACACTATCTGGGTCGTGAAATTCGCCGCGCTGAGCGAGGACAGCGACCTCGGCCCCGACGACCCGTTCGTCACGCCCAGGGGTAACGCCTTAGTCGGCTTCCACAACCTCGGCCAGAAGTTCGGCGACGACGACGACTCCGAGAACGACTTTACCGTCGACGGGGACGGAAAAGGCGATATCCACGTCTTCACCGAGGGCGGCGATCTGACCGGCATCCCCGGTTTCCGCGAGCCAGGGTATCCATTCGTCGGCGAGGCGGACGACTACGAGCAGGACGAGGACCGACTGAGTCGAATCGCCAACGACCTCCGCGAGGAGGACGAGATCCACTTCGTCGGCGCCTACCACTACGACGACCAGACCTGGGGGGTCTACCCCGGGCCGTGGCACGTCAACCACTTCAGCGCCGTCTTCGCCTTCGACGACTCCTGAATCGCGCAGGACCGTCGCAACCGTTCACACGCCGCTCGTACCTCGCTTGGCGCCGGGGCGGGAGTCGACCGGGTGCCCTGCACCACCGCCGGCGACGGTGACGCCGGGGCAGCGACAGTCCACACCCGTGCCCGCCGGCGGCAACCGCCGCACACAAGCCCCCGGGGCTCCCTCGGCCGGCATGGGCATCGACGAACCCGACATCGACCCCGAACAGTTCCTGGCGGACGTGGAGATGCGCGTCGGGACTGTCCGGTC
>JAQCNN010000077.1 GCA_028275005.1 Salinirussus sp. | reverse complement strand
ACCTCCGCCACGGTGCCGTCGACCGGGCGTGACTGGATTACCCCGCCGGCCTCCTCCCGTGCTTCGAGCGCAACGGCGTCGACCCCACGCTCGGCGAGGAAGTGAGTCAGCGCGAGCCCTGTAACGCCTGCCCCGACGGTGACGACACGCATGTCAGTCGTCGGCCTCGGCGTCGGCGGCGTCGGCCTCGATGGCCTCGGCGTGGGGCGTCTCCTGTGGGGCGTTCAGACACATCGTCCCCGGCACGTCCCGGCACTTGCACTGGCGGTACTGGTAGTACTCCGGCGCAAAGTCGGCCAGGAACGGCTCCAGCAGGTCCGCAAAGACCTCCGGCAGCCGCTCGTCGTCGTGAGGGATCGGGACACGGTGAAGCTCCAGACCCGCCGCCTCGGCCTCCTCGCGGAGTTCGATGTCCAGCTCGGAGAGGGTCTCACTCTGTTCGTGGAGGAAGCTGACCGGCTCGACGACGGCGCGCTCGGCGTCTATCTCGGTCACCAGGTCCTCCACCTCGGGTTCGGTCCAGGGGATGTCACGGTTCTCGTGGTTCTGGAAGCCGACGTGGTACTCCTCGACCCCGAGCAGTGAGGCCACGACCGAGGTGTACTCGTCGACGTAGATGTCGTAGCGGCTCCCCTCCTCCAGGTAGTGTTTCGGCGTGCCGTGTGCCGAGAAGACGAGTGCAGTGTCGTCGTCGGTCAGGTCGACACCCCACTCATCGACGTGGTCGGCGATGTTCTCGGCGCGGATGTGGTTGTACTGTGGCTGCTTGTGCCAGCCGGTGATCGCCTGGAAGGGGACCTCCCAGTCGCGGTCGTCGAGGGACTCCTCGAGTTCGTCCAGCGAGATGACGTTCGTCGAGGGGCCACACAGCGGGTAGACCGGCAGGCCGATGACCCGGTCGACGTCGTCCTCGTGGGCGGCCGCGGCGGCGTCCGGGATCAGCGGCTCGGTGTACTGCATCCCCATGTACGTGTTCACGTCGAACCCGCGGTCGCGGAGTTCGGCCTCGAGTGCCTCCGTCTGGCCGCGGGCCTGCTCGTTCAGCGGTGACCCGCCGATCTCCTCGTACTCCTCGATCAGGCCGGGCGCGCGGCGCTTGGCCAGCTTTCGGGACCGCTCGCGTGCGGCCTCCTCGGAGTCGTACTCCTCAAGATCCGCGTTGGCAAGAAAGATGCGCTCGAGGTAGTCGACGACAGCCGCTCGGTCGGGTTCGGACGGCTCACCGAAGTTCAGCACGACAACGCCTGTAGTCATACACTGTTGTTGGGCGAAAGCATTGAAAAGCTGTCGTTGTGTGGTCGTTCGGCGGGCGGGTCGGCGAGTCTCAGCTCCGCCAGTACGCCCGCGTCAACAGGACGAACACCGGCAGGATCTCCAGCCGGCCGACCCACATCAGAAAGACCATCACCAGCTTCGAGAGGTCGGTGAAGGGGATGTAGCTGTTCATCGGCCCCACGACGCCAAAGCCCGGCCCGACGTTGCCAAGCGTCGCCGCGGTGGCCGAGACGATATCGAACAGCGGGATCGTCTCGGCGGCCCGGGAGGCGTCGACTGCCAGCACCGCGACACCGACGACGAAGATGACCACGTAGAGCAGGGTGAACGAGAAGATACCCCGGACGGCAGTCTCGTCGAGCGCGCGCCCGCCCAGTCGGACCGGCGACACCGCCTCGGGGTGGACGGTCGTGAACAGCTCCCGTTTGACGGCTTTCACGATGACTAGCGTCCGGACCATCTTGATCGCGCCGCCGGTCGACCCCGCGGACCCACCCAGAAAGAGCGCGACGAGCAGCACCGACTGGCTGGCCCCGCTCCAGGTGTTGAAGTCCATACTCGCGTACCCGGTCGTGGTTACGATCGACACCGCCTGGAAGGCGCCGTGACGCAGGGCGTCCTCCAGTTCGCCAGGGATCGGTGCGACCGCCACCGGGAGTTCGGCCAGGCCGACCCCAACGCCGCCGTAGAGCAGCCCGGCCACGAGTGCCGTCCCGACGCCGAGCAGGCCGGTGTAGTACCGGAACTCGGCGTCCTCGAGCAGCCGCGAGGGGCCGTCGGTGAGCGCCCCCCAAAACAGCGCGAAGTTCGTCCCCGCGACGACCATGAACGGGATGATGAGCCACTGGACGGTGGCCGAGAACGCCTCGATAGAGCGGGCCTCCGGGGAGAACCCGCCGGTCGGTAGCGTCGTCAGCGGGTGGAGCACCGCGTTGTACAGCCCCATGTTCGGCGCCAGACCGGCGAGGTGGGCGGTATAAAGCAGCAGAAACTCCACGACGGTGAAGCCGAGATAGACCAGCCAGAGCACCCGAGCGGTCTGGGCGATCCGCGGGGTGAGCTTCTCGATACCAGGTCCGGGCGCCTCGGCGTCCATCAGCTGGGCGCCCCCGACGGAGAGTTCCGGGAGGATCGCGACCGCGAGGACGACGATCCCCATCCCGCCGAGCCACTGGGTCAGCTGGCGCCACAGGAGGAGCGCGTGGGAGTGTTGCTCAAGCCCGATCGAGCCCATCACCGTTGCGCCCGTAGTTGTGAACCCGCTCATGCTCTCGAAGAGGGCGTTGACCGGGTGTGCGAGCGTCGAAGCGGTCCCCGCACCCGCGATGACGTAGGGGAGTGTCCCGACCAGCGCGACCGCGAGCCAGGTCACCGCAACCATCAGAAAGCCCTCGCGGATGCCGATATCGGGGTCAGGGTCGAGCCGCTCGAGCCCGAACCCGAGCGTCAGCGTGACGGCAACGACGGCGGCGAAGGCCAGGATATCCTCGCTGAAGTAGACCGCCACCCCCAGCGGGAACAGGAGGGGGACCGAGAGGTACTTGAGAACACTGCCGACGAGGCTGAGGCTGGCCCGCCAGTCGACGCGAGCTGAGGCCATGGTCAGAGAGCCGCCGTTGCCTCCTCGAGGACCTCGGCGTCGACAAAGACGACGGCAGAGTCCCCGACTTCGACGGTCGTTTCCCCCCGGGGGATGACGAAGTTGCCGTTCCGGACGATAGCGCCGACCACCACGCCGTCGGGCAGGTCGGCGGCGGCCTCGGCGATCGTCTGTCCCGCCAGGACGCTCTCCGTCTCGACGGTGAACTCGACTATCTCCGCGCGGTCGGACCCGATCAGCGAGACGTTCTCGGCGTAGCGCTCCCTGGTGAACCGGGTGATCTCCTCGGCCGTCACCTCCCGGGGGTTGATCCCTACGTCGACACCGACCTCCTCGAACAGCGTGACGTACGCGCCCTCGTTGACGATAGCGACCGTGCGGTCAGCCCCCAGCCGCTTGGTCAGCAGGGAGGCGAGCAGGTTCTTCTCGTCGCTGTCGAGCGCTGCGACCACCACGTCGACCTCGCTGATGTGCTCGCGTTCGAGGAACCCCCGGTCGGTGGCGTCGCTCTCGAGGACCGTGGTGTCCGGAAGTTGCTCGGCGAGTTCGCGGGCACGGCCGGGGTCTCGCTCGATGAGACGCGGGTTGAGGCCGCGCCGCTCCAGCAGGTGGGCGACCTGGTAGCCGATGTCACTGCCGCCGACGACGAGCACGTCCGAGGCCTCGCTGGCGTGGGGGCCGATCTCCGCGGCCATCGCCTGGACGCTCCCGTTCGCGCCGATGACGACGACCTCGTCGCCGGCATCGAGCACAGTCGCACCCGTGGGGATGACGACCTCGCCTTTCCCGTCTTCCTGGCTTTCGTCGTCGTCGCCCTCGGGCTCGCGGATGACCGCTGCGAAGGTCAGCGACTCGAACCGGTCGGCCTGCTGGACGGTCTGCCCACACAGGGGGCTCCCCTCGGGGATCTCGAACTCCGCCATCTGGACGCGCCCGTCGGCGAAACTGTCGACGTCGCGGGCGAAAGGGAGGCCGATCACCTGGGCCGCCGTCCGGGCGGTCAGCAGGTTCGTCCCGACCATAAAGTCCACACCCAGGGCCCCCTCGGCCTGTTCCCAGGTCTCCAGATAGTTGGTGTTCTTGACGCGGGCGATCGTGAACGGGTCGCCGACCGTCTTCACCGTACCGCAGGTGACGATGTTGGTCTCGTCGGCGTCGGTGCTCGCGATCACCATGTCGGCCCCGTCGATCCCCGCCTCCCGCAGCGTCGACAGCGAGGCCCCATCCCCCTCGATGGCGAGGACATCGAGGTCGTAGGTCAGCGCCTCGACGCGCTCCTCGTCGATGTCGACCACGACGACCTCGTGCTCCTCGGCGAGGCTCGCGGCGATTGACGAGCCGACCTGTCCGGCGCCGACGACGATCACTTGCACGCCCCGGTCACCGTCATTGCCAGGGCTTTCGGCGGGGCGTGTAAGTGGATTTCCTTTCCAGGTATCGACGCGGCGGCGGCCGGTGTGGGCCACGGACGTGCCGCGACGAGTATTGTGTGCAGGCACACACCGGCAGCGGTACCGGTCGGTGCTCATAGTCCACAGTTGCTCCGACGACGACGGTCGGGAGACGACGCCAGGCCCAGCCGTTCGCACCGTCTGCCGGGCGTCTGACGGAGAGTTATGTGCCGGGCTCCGCCAGGTCACACAGATGGCAGAGACCGAGGCGATCACCGTCGCGGACGTCAGCGATGGGCCGGGCAACGACGGGCGGGATGGGGCGCCGGTCAGCCTCCCCGTCGTCGAGCTCCTGACCGGCCGAGGGTTCATCACCGGAAAGTCGGGCAGCGGGAAGAGTAACTCCGCGAGCGTCGTCGCCGAGAAGCTCCTCGACAGCGGCTTCGGGCTCTTTATCGTCGATATCGACGGCGAGTACTACGGGCTAAAGGAGGAGTACGAGATCCTCCACGTCGGGGCCGACGAGGAGTGTGACATCCAGGTCGGCGAGGACCACGCCGAGAAACTCGCCTCGCTGGCCTTGGAGCAGAACGTCCCGGTCATCCTGGACGTCTCCTCGTTTCTCGACGAGAGCGAGGCGGAGGCGGTCCTCACCGCTGTTGCCCGCCACCTCTTCGCGAAGGCAAAAAAGCAGAAACAGCCCTTCCTCCTGCTGGTCGAGGAGGTCCACGAGTACATCCCCGAAGGGGGGTCGGTCGGGGAGTGCGGGAAGATGCTGATCAAGATCGGCAAGCGCGGCCGGAAACACGGGCTCGGTGTCGTGGGTATCAGCCAGCGGCCGGCGGATGTAAAGAAGGACTTTATCACCCAGTGTGACTGGCTGCTCTGGCACCGGCTGACCTGGGACAACGACACCAACGTCGTCCGGCGGGTGCTCGACGGGGAGTACGCCACAGCCGTCGAGAACTTGGACGACGGCGAGGGGTTTCTGGTGACCGACTGGTCCGAGTCGGTCCGTCGGGTCCAGTTCCACCGCAAGCAGACCTTCGACGCCGGGGCGACGCCCGGGCTAGACGACGTCGAGCGCCCCGACCTGAAATCTGTCAGTACCGACCTCGTGGCCGAGTTAGCGGAGATAAGCGAGGCGGAACAGGCCCGGGAGAACCGGGTCGAGGAGCTGCGAGCCGAACTGGACCGGAAGAACTCCCGGGTCGCCGAACTCGAGGCGGAGTTACAGGACGCCCGCGACCTGAGCCGGATGGCCGACCAGTTCGTCGACGCCCTGCTCGACCAGGTCGACGGGGCTGCACCCGGGCGCACAGAACAGGAGCGCATGCGCGAGCGCCGGACACGGCGCGGTGACGGCTCCGAAACCGAGAGTGAGACCGAGGACCCCCCCTCGTTCGAGGCCGCCGTGACGGAGGACAGCGCGGACCAGTCCGACGAAGATGGGACGGGTGACGCCTTCGCGGCGGCGATGGGGGGTGTGACCGAAACCGGTGACTCCGAAACCACAGCTGACAGCGGGGGTAACGCGGGCCAGTCCGGGGCCGAGACCGGCGAGGCCGTGACCCCGTCGGTGAACGGTGGTAGCGCCGACACAGGGGGTGACGACGCCACACGGGCCTTCAGCGCCGAGACGACGCTCGGGGCGCTGCGTGACCCGGTCGGCGAGATGTCGAGCGACGGCGGGTCGGACAGCTGGAGTGTGTCAGCGATGCCGGGGCGTGCGGACGAGGCCGATAGCCGGTCGCCCGGGGCGGACAGGGGCGAGGAGCCCCTGCTCGTCCGGGAGCTCAAAGCCGAACTCGGTGGCCTGGACACCCGCACACGGGAGATGCTCGCCTACTACACCGAGTCCGGGCCGGGGACGCCACTCGACGCACACCTCGCAGCCGGCGGTGACGGCGACCGTACCAACGCCTACGCGCACAACCGCCGGCTACGGACCCGCGGGCTGGTCGAGCACGTCGGCCGCAGCACCTACGACGACCGGCTCCGGGGCCTCCTGCGCGAGGAGCTAGACGGGGTGACCGAGGAGGAACTCGAGGCATACGCCCGGGACATCGAGCGGACGGTCCTCGGGTGACACACCTGGCCGCGCAGGGGGCTTGCGCCCTCCGCCGGCCCGTCTACCCCGGTTCACACCGGAGCGACCAGGCCCTCGAGCGCCGCCTCGGGGTCCGCTGCCTTCGCGACGCCGCTCGCGAGGAGTACGCCGTCGGCCCCGAGTTCGCGGGCCGCGACGAGGTCGTCGCCGGTCGAGATGCCCGCCCCACAGTAGACGTCGACACCGGGGTCGACCCGTGCTGCGGCGGCGACGGCCTCCTCGACGACCCCGGGGTCGGCGCCGCTGACGGGTGTGCCCGTCCCGATGAGTTCGGGGGGCTCGACGGCGACGGCATCGGGACCGAGCGCGGCTGCGGCCGCAACCTGGTCGGGGTTGTTCGCGCAGACGACCGTCCCGAGACCCGCGCGGTCCGCCGCGTCGAGGCTGGCGTCGATATCCGCGAGCCGCAGCCGGCGCTCGGAGTGGTTACAGAGCGTGCCAACGGCGCCGGCGTCGGCGACTGTCTCGGCGAGGGTGCTGCCGGTGTGACTGCCGCTGGCGACCGGGCTGACGTGCTGGGCCCAGGTCTCGACGCCGGTCGCGGCAACACGGTCGAGGTGGGCTGCCTGCGGGGCGACCGCAACGGTCGCGTCACTGTCAGCATCAACCGCGGCCGCGGCCTCGGCGACGGCGACCGGGTCACAGGGGTAGGTCTTCAGATTGATGAGGACGAACATACGGGGTGGGCGGTCGGCCGTGGCAAATAGGTTGCGAGTTGGGCGCCGCCGGCTGCCGTCAGTCCTTGCGCTCGACTACGTCACCCAGCGTGTACTCGCCGGTCGAGGAGCCGCCACTCCACTCGGTCCCCTCGTCGCCACCACTGACCGTCAGGTCGATGTCCAGCGCCCGCTCGATCTTTCCCTGCACGTCGTCACTGGGGAGCGTATCGCCGTGTTCGAGTTTGCGGATCAGGCTGGCCTTCTCGTTGAGTTGCTGTGCGAGGTCCTCCTGGCTCATCCCGTCGCCCTCGCGTCCCTGGCGGATCCGGTCGCCGTAGTCCGGGACGAGTTCGTCGAGGTCGTCGTAGCGGTCGTTCCGGCGGCTCTGACCGCCGGAGGAGCCTGTCGACCCCCCAGAGGACGTACCCGACCCCGACGAACCGGAGCCGCCCGACGTCGAGTACTTTGTCGACGTCGAGGAGGGCTCCTCGGTGCGGACCTCCGTCCCGAACTCCGTGCAGTTGTCACACACGTCAAGCTCCGCACCCTCGATCTTGACGCGGTTCGGGTCGGACGTCTCGGCCCCGCACATCTCACACTGGACCATACGCACGCTTGGCTATCCCACCGGATAAATCGTACGCCAGGCTGCGCCCGCCCGAGGTGTGTCCAACCCCGGCCTGCAGGGCCTACTGTAACGCACGCATTGAGAGATAGAACCGCTGGAGTGCAGTCAGGTGGCCAACGACCGCGAAGAGCACGAGTACCCAGCCGACCGGCCCCAGTCCGGCGGCTGTCAGGCTCACGAAGGGCGTCACTGCCGTAACGACGGTGACGAGGACGAGCCGGTCGGCCCGCCCGAGGAGCCCGCCGTAGACGCGGTCGAGGCCGACCGCCTGGGCCTGGGTCCCCAGATACGAGGTCATCAACACACCCGTGACGGCCGCGACCCCGACCCCGTACCGGTCGACGCCGGCTGCGAGCCCGGCGATAACGACGAGGTCGGCGTACCGGTCGAGGACGTGGTCGAGCAGGTCACCGGCCCGCGAATCCGCCCCGAGTTCGCGGGCCAGCGCCCCGTCGAGGACGTCCAGCCAGCCGTTGGTCATCACCAGTAGCGCGCCCACCGGATAGAGCGTGGTGTTACCCCCCGCGAGCCCGAAACACAGCCCGGCGGCCGCAGCAGCCCCGAACGCGACGACACTGACACCGTCGGGGCTGAGACCGACCCGCTCCGCGGCGGCGACGAACGGGTCGATGACCCGGTCGGCGACCGAGCGAAAGCGGTCAAGTGTCATAGATACTCGACGAAGGAGACCGTCCCCGCGCTCGGCTCACGCTCGCCTGCGACGACGGCCTCGATAGTTGCCGTCACCGCCGCGGGGTCCAGGTCGGTGGTGTCGACCTCGTAGACCCGGTCCTCGCCGTGACGGTCGACAGCCTCCGCGAGCACAATGTCGAGCGCCTCGCTCTCGGCGTTCTCCGCGACAGTCTGACTCGGTTCGCCCCGCTCGCGCAACCGCGCCGCCAGCTCCTCGGGGTGGCACCGCAGGACGACAACACGGTCGGCACTGAAGTGGTGTGCCAGGTGGGACTCGAAGAGCACGTCCTCGTGGCCCGCAAGCCAGTCGGCAACGGCGTCGGTGTCGGTCACCAGCGTGTCCCGCCGGTCGTCACGGCCGGTCGTGAGCCCCGCCTCGCGGATAACCTCGTTCAGGTGGACAACCTGGCGGTTGGAGTCGAGGCGCTCGGTGGCGGTGGTCTTGCCCGTCCCCGGCGTGCCGGTGACGGCGACCCTCACCCAGCCAACACCTCCGCGAGCACGTTGTTGAGGACCCCGACAGCCTCGCGGGTCTCCTCACGGGTGCCACAGGAGACCCGGACACAGTCCGGCAGGCCAAAGCTGGTGCAGTCCCGGATGATGACCCCCTGACGCTGGGCAGCCTCAACGACAGCGGCCGCATCGCCGACCTCCGCGAGCACGAAGTTGCCGCCGCTCTCCCAGGTGTGGGCCTCGAGGTGTTCGTGCATGTAATCGCGGGCCCACCGTGTCGTCTCGACGGTTTGCTCGACGTGGTCGTCGTCGTCGAGCGCGGCCAGCCCGGCCCGGCACGCAACCGAGTTTACCGCAAACGGCGTGTTGACGAGGCCGTAGGCGTCGGCCCACGCCTCGGGGACGAGCGCGTAGCCGACACGCAGCCCCGCGAGCCCGTAGGCCTTCGAGAAGGTCCGCAGTACGGCGACACCCTCGCGGTCGTCGAGCAGGCGCCGGGCCGCCGGTGCCTCGCTGAACTCCCCGTAGGCCTCGTCGACGACGACGAGTGTCTCCTCGTCGGTTCGGTCGGCGACGGTCTCGACAGCCGACAGCGAGAGCTCACTGCCGGTGGGGTTGTGCGGGGTCGTGAGGTACACCACGCGGTGGCCGTCGTACGCCTCCATGACGGTCTCGGGGGACTGGGCAAAGTCCTCGGCCTTCGAGAGCCGGTAGCTGTCCACCTCCGCGTTGGTGTACCGGGCGCTCATCGGGTAGTAGGCAAAGCCGGGCTCGGGGACGAGGGCACGGTCACCCGGTTCGAGAAACGCCCGTGCCAACAGGTCGAGCGCACCGTCGGCGCCAGGGGCGAGCCAGACCTGTTCGGCGGTCAGCCCCCACTGCTCCGCGATAGCGTCGGTCAGGTCGGCGTGGACGGCCTTCGGGTAGATGTGAAGGTCGGTGGCGGCCTCCTGAACCGCCTCGGCGGCGGCAGGGCTCGGGCCGAAGGGGTTCTCGTTCGAGGACAGCTTGACCAGGTCATCGGGGTCCATCCCGAGGTCCCGGGCCACCTCCTCGATACCCCGGCCGGCACGGTAGGCGACGTGTGACGACAGGTCCCGCGGTTCCATGTACAGAGAAAGCGGACGACGGGTCTTAAGCGTGCTCACCTCCGGCGAGTCACCAACCGTTTTGGTCGGCCGGTCGTAGGAACAGATAGGGCGTGTGGCCTAGCGGACAGGGCGAGGGGTTCCTAACCCCTCGATCGCGGGTTCGAATCCCGCCACGCCCGTTTTCCGGCGAGCGACAGCGAGCCGTGAAAACGGCCCGGAGTTCGAATCACGGGAGACGAGCGAAGCGAGTCTCGCACCGGGTTCGAATCCCGCCACGCCCGCT
>JAQCNN010000072.1 GCA_028275005.1 Salinirussus sp. | reverse complement strand
ATACCGGTACTCCAAGAGACACCGGGTTGTTTCGAAATTGTGGAATGTTATTGAAACGAACTTCAGAATCAGTCAGGAGCCTGTGAGGTACATTGTTGGATAAAAAACGCGCGCATCGATACCAGCTTCCGAGCCTGTGACCATTCCTCCACCATCCAGTCCACATGACCGTCCGTTCGCTTGAATTGGCGACGGATTTTCGCTCCCAAACCAGTCCGCCTTTCATTTTCAAACGTTTCTCCACCCATCTGCCAATTACACTATGTAAATCCAGAATTTCGGCGGTTGGGGGCCCAATACGCCAATTTTCTCCATTCTATTTATGTCCGGGGCCCCTCCACTTGATCGATGACAACGGGCGAAACAGAAGCGTTCGCGACCCGGTTATCGGCCGAGGAAGCCGAGCGGATCCGAGATGCGCTTGAGCAAACAGACTTCTCCAGGTCCGACCTCCTCGCGCGGGGGTTCCGGTACTACGTATCGGAGAACCCGGACGACATCCCGGTCTTCCGCTCGGATGAACTGGGTCTCGGGCCGCTGGCGAGACTTGACATCCTCGAGCCACAGAAAGAGCAGGAGTGGGCCGGAACCGAGGACCGATAGCACCCTACCCAGATGACCCAGGACGACTTCGAATCGCTCGCGCCGCAGGACGCCCTCGACTGGTACCTCGAGCACCGTCGAGACAGCCTGCGGACCGCCACCCGGCGGAAACACACCTCGGCTCTGGGTGCGTTCGTCGACTGGACCGACGAGGTCGACATCGCCGATATGAACGAGGTCGGCGGTCGCGAGCTCATGCGGTTCAAGACCTGGCGGAAGAACGAAACCGAACTCGCCACGATCAGCCTCAACGGAAACCTCGCGATACTCCGTCGGTTCCTCCGCTTCTGCGAGCGGATCCACGCTGTCGCCGAGGGCGTCGCGGAGCGGGTCCCGATGCCCAACGTTCCGCCGGACGAGGAGGTCAATACAGATGTCCCTGCGGATGACGAGGTCGAGGGAATCCGGTCGTACTTCCGGCAGTTCGAGTACGCGTCCCGTCGGCACGTCGAGTTCGAGCTCATAGCCGAGATCGGCCTCCGAATGGGTGCGATCCGGGCGATCGACCTGGGTGACCTCGATCGTGAGGGCCTGGTAATCCACCTCTGCCACCGGCCCGAAAAGACCGAAGACTACGGCACGCCGCTCAAGAACGGGCCTGACGGCGAGCGGATCGTCAACATTTCCCCGGAGCTTCGGGATTTCGTGGTCGACTACGTCGAGTACAACCGCTCCGATGTCGCCGACGAGTATGGACGCGAGCCGCTGTTCGCGACGTCTGCCGGCCGGGTCTCCACGACGACGATACGTCGGGATTTCTACAAGATGACCCGGCCGTGCGTGTACTCGACCGACTGCCCTCACGACCGGGAGGAGGCCGAGTGCGACGCCGTCAAGAACGACAACGCGTCCGAGTGCCCGTCGGGGTTCAGTACTCACCCGCTCCGAAAGTGGGCTATCATGAACCAGCTCGACGCCGGAATGCCCAAAGAGCTCCTGAGCGACCGGGTGGACGTGTCCGTGCCCGTGCTCGACAAGCACTACGACCACCGGGCCGAGCAACAGAAGTCCCGCCGCCGGCGGGAGGAACTGGAGAAGCACCTGGCCGAATACTCGAGTGCTTGATCGACGAGCTGACGGTCGGCCCCCGACCGATGTACCCGACTTCTGATTCCGGCATCCGACGTCACTCGGCCATGAGTTCACCTGGGGACGGAATCTCTTCGACGCCCCGATTCAGCACGTCGAGGACTTCCATGGCACGGAACTCCCGGTATCGCTCTTTGCCGGTCTGTTCCTCGATCAGCCCGTCCGCCTCGAGACGGTCGACCGCATTGTTCGCCGCCGGATACGACATGTCGATCAGTTCCGCAGCCCGAGAGACGGTGAAAATCGGTTCGACGAAGACGGCATCGGCGAGTTCCTGGACGGACGGCGCGGCGTCGTTGTACTGCTCTCGGTACTCCGTCCGCAGCCGGAGGAGGAGCTTCGCTCGGCTGAACGCTTCGTCGGCCTGCTCTCTGATCCCGTCGAGGAAGAACTCGAGCCAGGCGTTCCACTCGCCCTCCTCGTTGACGGCCAGCAGGAGGTCGGTGTACTCGTCGCGGTTGCGCCGGATGTAGGAACTGAGATAGAACAGCGGGTGGACGAGGATGTCCGACGCGATCAGCAGCAAGACGATGAGGAGACGACCCACGCGGCCGTTTCCGTCGACGAACGGGTGGATGGTCTCGAGCTGATAGTGGAGGAGCCCGATATCGACCAGGTCGGGGTACTCCCCGTCGGACTGCATGTACTCCTCGAAGTCCTCCATCTTCGACTCCGCGGTGCTCGCCTTCGGCGGGACGAACCGGACGCTGGTCCCGTAGCCGCTCTGGTTCTCCTCTTCGATCCAGACGTACCCCGAGCGGAATGCTCCCGGGCGGGGATCCTCGTCGTCCGTTCGGCCGGACTCCATGAGCGACTCGTGGAGCGACTTGACAAGATCGAGAGAGAGGTTCCTTCGGCTTCGCCCCTCCCGGAGCAGCTCTCTCGTCGCCGCCCGTAACGCCTCGGCGTAGTTCCGGGCCTCCCGGACGTCCTTCGAGTCGATCCCCTTCCGCAACATGTCCGAGACGGTCACCTGGGTCCCTTCTACCTGCGATGACTGCTCGGCCTCTTTGTAGACGAACAGCCCGAACGCCGCGTCGGGGCCTTCGATCTCGCTCCAGAACCCGTCGAGCCGACCGAGCGAGTGCATTGCCCGGCCGTTCGCTTCGATGACTGCCGGTGACAGTTCTACTGACGGCGGCAGGTTATCCGGCATGTAGAACTTCGACGCGGGAAGCGACGCGGCAGAATCGGCGGACAGGTACTTTCCCGGTGCCGGTGAATCGACGAGGTACCCGTCTTTCATTAGCCACGCTTCGCACCGTTTTAGTAAATAATTTTCGCAGATCGTTTAGTTAGACAGCTGCGTCCAAGGCTGAGTAAACGGAGGGTAGGAGAACCTAGACGGCTTTGCGCTAAGTAAACGGCTCGCCAAAAACGGTTACTGAACGGTGGCGTAAGTGGTCTGCTGAAACGCTGCGGCAGAGAGGTTGAATACTGGCAGACCTACCGTTAGAGATTCTCCAGATATCCCCGCCGCTGCTCGGGTTTCACTTCTTCCGAGCGCTTGTCGTAGTGCCTGTCGAGGACGTCCCGGGTGACGTTCATCCGGTCGCTGACCACTTCGACCGGCACGTCCTCGGTGAGTGCGTGCGTGATGCTCCCGCGGCGGATCGCGTGCGGACTCACGGCCTCGGGGCACTTCGCGTCCGCGTCACCGGTGCAGTCGGGGCACGGCTCGCTGCGGAAGCACGGTGCGGTGACCCGATAGACGTGCCGGCGGAGTCCGGCCTTCGACAGGCGTCCCTGGCGGCTCGTGAACAGTGGCTTCCGTCCGTACTCGTCGGGCAGGTCACGTCGCGTGTTCTCGATGTACCGGTCGAGGAGCCGGGCGAGCGTTGCCGTGATCGCGACCGGCCGCTGTCCGTTCAGGCCGTTCTTCAATCGCGTTCCCTGTTCGGGTCGATGAACGACTTCGATCGCCTCCTCTTCGACGTGGACGTCGCCGACGTCGAGGGAGTTGGCCCCGCCCAGACGCATCCCGGTCTCCCAGAGCAGTGCGAACAGCGCGTGGTCGAGCGATGCGTAGTGGAACGTCGAGAGGTGGTCCAGGATGTCCGAGGCCGCGTCTGACGAGAGCGTCTCGTCCCGCCGCTCCTGCTCGGGGGTGACTCGCGGGACCATGACCTTGTCGTAGAGGTTCGCAGGGACGGCTTCGATGGAGCCGGCCCACTTCAGGAACACCCGGATGGTGCTCATCTGCTGGTTGAGCGTGATCTTCGCGAGGTCGCCGGTCTCCTGCCGCCAGAGCCGGTAGCGCTGGATGCTTCGGCCGGTCAGGTCATTCAGGTTGTCGATGTCCTCGATGCCGCACCACTCCACGAAGTGATTCGTCCGGTAGCGGTGTGCCTGAACGGTCTCTTCGGCGTACTCGCTCGCTTTGTGGTCGAGGTACAGTTCCTGCGCGGTGCTCGGCTCGATCGGTTCGAGATCCGTTTGGTCCGTGTCCATAGTTCTCACGGAACCCCGGGAGCGAGCCCAGCGCGCGCGAATCCGGCGGGGAAGAGACCGTACGGGGTGCGAAATGGTTCCGCCCGGACTGGCCCTTCCTGTTCGAGGCGGGCGTCGGGGGTCGCCATCGAGTGCCCGACTGGGTGGGGCGGCTTTTTTGTTCGCACGGGCGCTTAGTCCACGTATGTCAGTCGAGTTCGAGTTCGGCGACCGGGTCGTGCTGGTAACGGGGGTCGGCGGCGCGCTCGGGAGCGCGGCGGCCGAACGGTTCCTCGCGGCGGACGCGACAGTCTGTGGGGCCGACCTCGTGGCGGCAGACAGCGAGGACTTTCTACTCGAGGAGCCCGACCGAATCGACTTCTATCAGGGTGATTTCACCGACGAGTCACAGGTCGAGGACACCGTTGCGGAGGTCGTCGAGAAGCACGGCCGGTTGGACGCCCTGCTGAATATCGCGGGCACCTGGCGCGGGGGCGACCACATCGAACGGACCGACGCGGAGACCTTCGAGTTCCTGTTCGACGTGAACCTGAGGACGATGTTTCTGGCCTCGAAACACGCCATTCCACACCTCAAGGAGACCGGCGGGGCAGTCGTCAGCGTCTCGGCGCGCTCCTCGCTGGAAGGCGGCGAGGGCGACGGTATCTACCGGGCGACGAAGGCCGGTATCCGGCTCCTGACCGAGACCATCGCCGAGGAGAACCTGGGTGAGTTGCGGGCAAACGCCGTGATGCCGAGCGTCATCGACACGCCGATGAACCGGGACATGATGTCGGGCGCCGATTACGACACGTGGGTCGACCCGGCGGATATCGCGGATGTGATGCTGTTTCTGTGTTCGGACGCGGCGAGTGTCACCAGCGGGGCCGCCGTCCCCGTCTACGGTGAGGCATGAGCCCGGCAAGCGGGGCCAACGACACCGGCACCGACCGGCCCGGCGCACCCGACGGCGGGAGGCGGTGTGCGTGTCAGGATACAGAATCCTTTTTACCCAGGTACTGCATGAAATCGCCAATGGAGACCGTGACCACATGACGATGGACGAGCGGATCGAGGAGTTGGAGGCGATGCGCGAGGAGGCCCGGAAGGGCGGCGGCGAGGAGCGGATCCAGAAACAGCACGACCAGGGGAAGCTAACCGCCCGCGAGCGGGTCGACTACTTCCTCGACGACGGCACCTTCACCGAGTTCGACGAGTTCCGGACCCACCGCTCACACACCTTCGACATGCAGGAACGGGAGTACTACGGTGACGGCGTGGTGACGGGCTACGGCGACGTCAACGGTCGCACCGTGTTTCTGTTCGCCCACGACTTCACCGTCTACGGCGGGTCGCTGGGCGAGATCTTCGCCGAGAAGGTGACGAAGGTGATGGACAAGGCCCTCGAGACGGGCGCGCCCGTCGTCGGGCTCAACGACTCCGCCGGCGCGCGCATCCAGGAGGGGATCGACTCGCTTGCCGGCTACGCCGATATCTTCCACCGCAATCAGAAGGCAAGCGGCGTCGTCCCCCAGATCTCGGTGGTCATGGGGCCGTGTGCCGGCGGGGCGGTCTACTCGCCGGCGATCACCGACTTCGTGATGATGGTCGAGGACACCAGCCACATGTTCATTACGGGTCCTGACGTCATCGAGACCGTGACGGGCGAGGAGGTTGGCTTCGACGAACTCGGCGGGGCAGGCACCCACGCCACGGAGTCCGGCGTCGCGCAGTTCACCGTCGCCGACGAGGAGGAGGCCTTAGACCAGGTGCGACACCTGCTGTCGTATCTCCCACAGAACAACGTCGAGGACCCCCCACGGGTCGACCCCTGGGACGACCCCGACCGCGAGGACGAACAGCTACAGACGGTGGTGCCCGACGAGCCACGCAAGCCCTACGACATGACGGACGTGATCGGGGGTGTGGTCGACGAGGGCTCCTTCTTCGAGGTGGCGGAGGGGTTCGCCCGGAATCTGGTGGTCGGCTTCGGCCGGATGGACGGCCACGCGGTTGGCGTCGTCGCCAACCAGCCCCGGGTCAACGCCGGAACGCTCGACATCGACGCCTCGCTGAAGGGGGCACGGTTCGTCCGCTTCTGTGACGCGTTCAACATCCCGATCCTCACGTTCGTGGACGTGCCCGGGTTCATGCCCGGCACCGACCAGGAGCACGACGGGATCATCAAACACGGGGCGAAGCTGCTGTACGCGTTCTCGGAGGCGACGGTCCCGCTGGCGACGGTCATCACCCGGAAGGCCTACGGCGGCGCCTACGACGTGATGGCGTCGAAACACATCGGCGCCGACGTCAACTACGCCTGGCCGACCGCCGAGATCGCCGTGATGGGGCCACGGGGTGCGGTGAATATCCTCTACAGCGACGAACTGGCCGAGGCCGAGGACCCCGACACACGCCGCCAGGAACTCATCGACAACTACCGCGAGGAGTTCGCCAACCCCTACACCGCCGCCGACCGGGGGTTCGTCGACGACGTGCTCGACCCACAGGAGACCCGGCCCCGGCTGGTACAGGACCTGGAAATGCTGCGCTCGAAGCGCAAGTCCCAGCCGAACAGGAAACATGGCAACATCCCACTCTGAGCCGACCGTGGAGGTGCCGGGCGGGGGCACGCTGTCACTCCCGGCGGACGCGACAGCGGCGGAGGCGGCGGCAATCGCCGTTGCTGTCGGCGCTCACCTCCAGGACCGCCAGGCCGCGGCGCTCGCGGCCGCCGAGACGGCGGCCGACGACGACCGGGGGCCGACGGGCTGGGCCTTTGCCGGCCGCCAGGAGGCGCTGACCGGCGCACCCGGGCGGACGACAGGGGCGGAACCGACCGACAGATGGGCGGCTGCGGCACGACTCAACGGACCCAATCATGACTGACTTCGACAAAGTGCTCGTGGCGAACCGCGGGGAGATCGCGGTCCGCGTCATGCGAGCCTGCGAGGAACTCGGTATCGACACCGTCGCCGTCTACAGCGACGCTGACAAACACTCCGGCCACGTCCGCTACGCCGACGAGGCCTACAACGTCGGCCCGGCACGCGCCGCCGACTCCTACCTCGACCACGAGGCCGTCATCGACGCCGCACACCAGGCCGACGCCGACGCGGTCCACCCCGGCTACGGCTTTCTCGCCGAAAATGCCGAGTTCGCCGGCAAGGTCGAGGAGACGGAGATCGCCTGGGTCGGCCCGACCAGCGACGCCATGGAGCGCCTCGGCGAGAAGACCCAGGCCCGGCAGATCATGCAGGAAGCGGACGTCCCGATCGTCCCCGGCACCACCGACCCCGTCACCGACCCCGAGGAGGTCCAGGCGTTCGGCGAGGAGAACGGCTGGCCCGTCGCCATCAAGGCCGAGGGTGGTGGTGGTGGCCGCGGGATGAAGGTCGTCCGCGACCCCGAGGAGGCCACCGCCCAACTCGAGAGCGCACAGCGGGAGGGCGAGGCGTACTTCGACAACGACTCGGTGTATCTGGAGCGGTACCTGGAGAACCCCCGGCACATCGAGGTCCAGATCCTCGCCGACCACCACGGCAACGTCCGCCACCTGGGCGAACGCGACTGCTCGCTCCAGCGCCGCCACCAGAAGGTCATCGAGGAAGGCCCCTCCCCCGCGCTCACCGACGACCTCCGGGAAGAGATCGGCGAGGCCGCCCGCCGCGGTGTGCGGGCAGCCGACTACTACAACGCGGGCACCGTCGAGTTCCTCGTGGAGGACCGCGACCGCGACGACGGGGAGTTGCTGGGTGCGGAGGCGGACTTCTACTTCCTCGAGGTCAACACCCGCATCCAGGTCGAACACTGCGTCACCGAACAGATCACGGGTATCGACATCGTCAAGTGGCAGCTCCGGGTCGCCCAGGACGAGCCGGTCAGCTTCAGCCAGGACGAGGTGGAGGTCGACGGTCACGCCATCGAGTTCCGGATCAACGCCGAGAACGCCGCCGACGACTTCGCCCCCGCGACGGGCGGGACCCTGGAGACCTACGACCCGCCAGGCGGTGTCGGCGTGCGGATGGATGACGCCCTCCGGCAGGGTGACGACCTGGTCACCGACTACGACTCGATGATCGCCAAGCTGATCGTCGACGGCGAAAGTCGTGAGGAGGTCATCGAGCGCGGCAAGCGTGCGCTGGGCGAATACGAGATCGAGGGGATCCACACCATCATTCCGTTCCACCGGCTGATGCTCGAGGACGACCCCTTCGTCGCCGGCCACCACACCACGAAATACCTCGACCAGGAACTCGACCCCGAGCGCATTGAGGAGGCCCAGCAGCGCTGGGGCACCGAGACCGAGGCGGCGGCCGACGACGAGGAGGTCACCGAGCGGACCTTCACCGTCGAGGTCAACGGCAAACGCTTCGAGGTCGAACTCGAGGAGCGCGGGGCGCCCGCACTGGATATCGGCGACGTCGACACCGGCGGCGGTGGCGGCCAGCGCCCCGACCGTGCGGGCCCGGATTCGAGTGGTGGCGGGGGCGGGTCCTCGACGACCGCCGCCGGCCAGCAGGTCACCGCGGAGATGCAGGGTACCGTACTGGACGTGAACGTCGCCGAGGGCGACGAGGTGGCACCCGGCGACGTCCTCCTCGTCCTGGAGGCGATGAAGATGGAAAACGACATTGTCGCCGAGTCCGGCGGCACCGTCACCGAGGTGGCGGTCGACGCCGACCAGAGTGTCGACATGGGCGACATCCTCGTCGTGATCGACTGACCGGTCTCACTCACGGTTATCGGAGCCCCGGGCACCCGACCCGCTCGCGGCGGCCATCGCCTCGGGCCGGACCTGCCGGCCAACGGCGACGAGACTCCCGACTAGGACGAGGACGGCGGCGGGCAGGAGCACCTGGAAGGCCGTCAGGATGACACCGGAGGCCTGGAGCCCGAGTGCGACCAGGACAACCGGGCCACAGCAGGCGGTCCCCGAGAGCAGCGCCGGCACCCCGGCGAGCACGCCCGTCGAGGAGCGGAGCCCACAGGCTGCGGGCTGCTTGCGCGTCAGGTAAGTGAGTCCGAGATTCAGCCCGACCAGCAGCGCAAGCCCCAGCCCCACGAGCGTGTTCAGGGAGGCCTCGTAGGCGAGTGGCCCGGCCCGGACCAGCGCGACCGGTGCGAACGAGAGCGGCCCCGAGGTGGTGCGGAGGAGCCCTCCGAGCGGGTCCGCCGCCAGGACCAGACCGTAGCCGCCGAACCCGGGCGCGAGGTCACCGACCGCCCAGAGGTAGCCGAGCAGGTAGATAACCGTCACACCGGTGACGACCGACAGGCTGTCACGACGGCGCAGCGTCAGGGCGGTCGCGGCCCGGGTCCGTGTGAGTGTCGTCCGGAGCCCGCCGGAGTCCCCGGTCCCGTCCGGGCCGCCGCCGGCCTCGCCGGGGCTGTCACCCCCCTCACTCGTAGACATCTGTCTCCGGGTAGAAGCCGGCCCACGCGAACCACATCGCGTCGAAGGTGTGAATCCGGTCGAGCGGGAGCCGGTCCGGCGCGTAAGTGATACCCGCCGGCCCCTCGACCCCCTCGTCGACCGACTCGTAGGCCAGCTCATCGGGGTTGCGGTAGACGTAGCCGGTGTCGTAGCGGGGGTCGTGAACCGCGAGGACCGGCACGTCCCCCAGCTGTCCGCTCAGTAACCCCGCCTCGCGGAGCCCGTCTTTGAGAAAGGCAACTGCACCTTCGGGGGCGCGAGCACCCATCACCACCCGTTTGGGGCCGTAGCGGTCGTCCTCTCGTAGCGGCGGAAAGAGCGGCGCCCCGCCGGCGTAGTAGCCCTCGCGGGGGTTGTAGTCGCCGTAGGGGTCGCGGGCGTAGTTACGAGGGCTCCCGGTGTCCCGCGAGAGGACCCGTGTCTCCGGGTGCTGGCCGCGCCACCGCTCCCAGGTCGTCCAGACCAGTCGGAACTCGCGCAGTGAGCGGGTCTCCGGCTCCGCGTTCCAGGGGCCGGGGACCGCCGTTGCCAGTATCTGGGGCCACCACGTCTCGGTCGCCCGGTCGTACATAATGAGGTTGTCGTTGACGAGCCGGCCCGACACGCCAAAGCTCGTCGCACCGCGGTCAAAGCCCAACACGGTGCCGGTTAGCGGGCAGTAGGTCACGCTAACCGGGTCGCCCGCGAGTTCGTCGTTGACGATCTCGTGTTGGGCGAGGATACTCTGTGGGTAGGCCTTTGTCACGCCGTCCCGAGCAACACCGAAGACCGGGTCGCCGTCGGCGAGGAAGTCGACCTCGGCGGGGGCGACGAAGGAGGGCTCGTCGATAGAGGGGATCCCGTCCTTACCAGGGCCGCCGGAGACCGCCGCATCACGGAGGGCCGGCGGCTCTATCGGGAGCGGGAGCCGGTCGTCAGCGGCGGGCACGGTCCCGCCACCACCCCCCGTGTTCGCGTCAGTAGTACAGCCCGCAAGCGCCGCCGCCCCGAGCGACGCCAGCGACGCCAGGGTCCGGCGGCGCGTGAGTCGTGGCATACCGCCCCGTACGGCCAGCCACGGATTAACCGTTGACCGACTGTGCAGGGACAGCACACACCGCCTGGACGGACTCCCATCCAGTTTTTTATCCACTCGGGTGGAGATACCCGTATGAACGACACACGCAATCAGGTGCTCGACGCGCTCGCAGAGGAGCCGGTCACGGGGCCGGCCCTCGCCGACCGGCTGGGCGTCTCGCGGGCGGCGGTCTGGAAGCAGGTCGAGACGCTCCGGGAGGCGGGGTTCGAGGTCGCGAGCACCGGTGACGGTTACGAGCTCCGGGAAGTGCCCGAGTTCGGCGGTGCGGCCGTCGAGTACGGTCTCGAGGCACCCTTCGAGGTGGAGTACCACGACACAGTCCCGAGCACGAACGACCGGGCACGCGAGCTCGCGGCGGCGGGCGAGGCGGACGTGGTCGTGCTCGCGGACGCCCAGACCGGCGGCAAGGGTCGGCTAAACCGGGAGTGGGCCTCCCCGTCCGGCGGCGTCTGGCTGTCCATCCTGGTCAGGCCGGACGTACCGCCGGCACACGCCCCCGCGTTCACGCTGGCGGCCGCCGTCGCCACCACCCGCGCAGCCCGGGAGGCCGGTGTCGACGCCGCTATCAAGTGGCCAAACGACCTCCTCGTGTCCGGTGGAGAGGGTGGCGACGGGTCGACGCGCGAGCAGAAGCTCGCCGGTATCCTCACCGAGATGGAAGGGGAGGCCGACCGGGTCTCGTGGCTCGTCGTCGGGGTCGGCGTGAACGCCAACGTCGACCCGGGTGAGCTGCCGGGCGAGCAGCCGGCCACGAGCATACGCGCCACGGTCGGTGACGTCGACCGCCGGCTGTTCACCCAGCGGCTGCTCGAGGAGTTCCACGGGCTACGCGAGGGGCTAGCGGGGGTGGTCGACGCCTGGCGCGAACACGCGAGCACCCTTGGCCAGCGGGTCCGCGTCGAGACGCCGGGCGGCGAGGTCGTCGGGGAGGCCGTCGACGTCCGGTTTCCAGGGACACTCGTCATCGACACGGGGGAGGGGCTCGAGGAGGTCACAGCGGGGGACTGTGAGCACCTGCGGCCGGTCTGAGGGGACGGGCACGGGCCAGACCGGAGCGGGTCGGCCGGGGTGCCCGGACGGCTCATAGTGATTGGTGCGAATCGTTTCGTTGAGGGTGCCGAATGACGCGGATTCAGCGGCTCCTATGACGACACGGATAGTCACGGCGGTAAAGACTTGCACTAGTCACTATCAGGCGTGGATGACCCGCTTGACGTCGTGAACGCCCGCCCGGCGGACGACCGCCCGCCGGATGTCCTGTACGCCGGCGAGATTGTCGGAGTCACCGTCGAGTACCAGTAGGTCGGCCGGCCGCCCCTCCTCGAGGAGGCCGGCGTCGAGCCCGGCGATGTGTGCGCCGTTACGGGTGGCCATCCGGAGCACCTCGGCGCTGGTGACGTCGAACAGCTTGGCGGTAAAGGCCATCTCGCGGAACATCGACGGGCTGTTCAGAAAGGCGTTGTCGGTCCCCAGCGCGACGGTCGTCCGGTCTAGGAGTTCGCGGACCGGCGGGGTGCCGACGTCGGTGACGAGATTCGAGCGCGGGCAGACGACCACCGGAGTCCCGCTGTCTGCGACGCGCTCGAGGTGGAGGGGCGCCGCGTGGACCATGTGGACCAGGAAGTCGGGCTCGAGGTCCATGGCAGGGTTGATGTCGCTGGCCCTGACCTCGCCGGCGTGGATCCCAAACAGCTTGTCGGCGCGGGCAGTGGCATTGCGCTCACGCGTGAAGTCGGCGTCCTCGGCGCCGCTAGCGCCAAAGCCGTCGGCGGCCTCCATCGCCGCGGTCGACCCCCGGCCGAGGACGACCGGGTCGACCGCGAGGTCGGCGGCGGCCTCCCGGGCCGCCTCGACACCCTCGACGTCACCCTCGCGAAACTCGATACAGGCGGTCGTCCCACCGGTCTGCATGAACTGCAGGGACCGGCGAATCGCCGCGACGACCGCGTCGTGGTCGGCCGCGCGCAGCAACCGGTGTTTGAGCCCGTCGGGCGGGGCAACCAGTTCCTCCAGGGAGAGCCCTTCGCCGGCCTCCTTTGCGATCGAGTCGCCGAGGTGGGTGTGTGCGTTGACGAAGGCAGGGAGGATGATATCGTCGCTGGGTGTCTCGACCGCCTCGATGGCCGCCACCCGGCCGTCCTCGACGGTGACGCGGGCGTCGACCGGCTCGAACTCCGGCCCCCGGAGGGCCGTCCCCTCGAGGATCATCTGTTGGCCTCCAGGAAGTCGTCGAGCGTGGTGTTGATCCCGGAGCGGACATCCCGCACCCGGGAGCCGTCCAGGTCCAGCCCCAACGCGCGGACGGCGGCGTTGCCGACCCGCTCACTCTCCTCGGCAGGGGCGTACACACCCAGCCGCCACTGGTCGCGCTGTGCCGCCCGAAGGGCGCCGACGAGTGTCGACTGGTCGCTCAGCTGGCGGACCTCGCCGTTGACCAGCACCCGCGAGGTGGACTCCGTCATCGTCGGCTCCGGGGGGACGTCGAGGATCACGTGAGAGGGCTCGACGCCGGCCTCGTCCGCGATGTCGGCCTCGAGGCCCCGGACCGCCTCGTAGTCGGCCGTCCGGAGCGCCTCGGGAGCGGCGTCCATCTCGGCCCAGACCGCCCGCTTGTGGAGGCGACGCTGGTCGAGCCGGCGGGCGTACTCCGCGGTCGCCTCCCGGCCCCGGAGGGCCACCAGGAGGTCGTGGTCGTCCATCCGGCGCAGCCGCCCGGGGTCGACACCACCCTCGACCAGTCGCTCGGTCGCCCGCCGGAGCATCACCTTCGCGATCCGGGCGACGTGGTGGGAGTAGACGGTGGGGTTCATCAACGCTCGCGCGAGCAGCAGGCTCTCGGCGGTCTGGACGTTCCCCTCGTCGAGGACGAGGTCACCGTCGACGAAACGCAGTTCCCGGACCAGTCGCTGGTGGTCGATGGTTCCGTAGGGGACGCCGGTGTGGTGGGCGTCCCGGACCAGGTAGTCCATCCGGTCGACGTCGAGTTCGCCGGAGACCAGCTGGCCGAACTGTCCGTCACCGGCGATGATCCCCGCGATCCGGTCGGGGTCGAGCCCGTGCTCGGCGAGGACACGGGCGACCGCACCCTCCCCGACGAGCCCCTCGACGTCGTCGTGGTACTTTCCGGTGTGACGGTGGATGAGCCCCTCGATGTTGTGGCTGTAGGGGCCGTGGCCAATGTCGTGCAGGAGGGCCCCAGCACGGACGCGCTCGGCCTGGCGGCCCTCGACCCCGAGGTGGCCGAGCGCCCGGTCGGCGAGGTGGTAGACGCCGAGGCTGTGCTCGAAGCGGGTGTGGTTTGCGGAGGGGTAGACCAGGACGACGGTCCCAAGCTGACTGATATGCCGGAGCCGCTGGACGGGCGGGGTCTCCAGCAGGTCCCGGGCGACGCCCTCGACCGCGATGTGGTCGTGGACGCTGTCCTTGATCGTCGTCATTAGCTGGTGTTGGGTGGTCCGCCGGTAAAAGCCTCCGTCGCGTGACCCCGGAGCAGACGGTTTATGTCCCGGCAGAACCGCACAGAGGTATGGTGACGTTTCTCTCCGGCGGGACCGGGACGCCAAAGCTGCTCTCCGGCGCCGGCCCCGTCTTCGACCCCGGGGAGACCACGGTCGTGGCGAACACCGGCGACGACATCGAGATCGCCGGTCACCTGGTCTGTCCGGACCTGGATACGGTGCTCTTTCTCGGCGGTGACGTACTCGACCGGGAGACCTGGTGGGGGATCGACGACGACGGCGGTGTGACCAACGCCCGTCTGGCGGAGTTGGCCGAGGCGGCCGGTATAGAGGCCGGGCCACGCTATCTCCCCCCGGAGGCACAGACCGCCGGCCGGGAGATCGCCCGCTGGCGGCGGTTTTCGGGTGTCGCGGAGTTCATGTATATCGGTGACCGGGACCGAGCAGTCCACATCACACGGACCGGCCTCCTCGACGAGGGGGAGTCGCTCACGGCGGTGACGCGAACCCTCGCCGACGCCTACGACGTCCCCTGGGAGCTGCTGCCGATGAGCGACGACCCGGTGGCGACGCTCGTCGACACCCCACAGGGGCTCATGCACTTCCAGGAGTTCTGGGTCGCCCGCGAGGGCGAGCCGACCGTCGAGGAGGTCAAGTTCCGTGGCGCCGAGCGCGCGCAGGCGACCGACGCCGTGCTGGATGCCCTGTCGGACCCGGTGGTGGTCGGCCCCTCGAACCCGGTGACGAGTGTCGGCCCGCTGCTCGCCGTCGCGGGGGTCCCCGAGGCGCTGGCGGAGACGACAGTCGTCGCCGTCTCCCCGTTCGTCGAGGACAGGGTGTTCTCCGGGCCGGCCGCGGACCTGATGGCGGGGGTCGGCTACGAGCCCTCGACAGCCGGCGTCGCGGAGGCCTACCCCTTCGCCGACGCCTTCGTGCTCGACTCCGACGACGGGACCGGCCTCGACCGGCCGGTCGTCCGGACCGACACGACGCTCGACACCGAGGCGGACGCCACCCGCGTGGCCAGGGCCGTCAGGGAGGCCCTGGAGGTGGCGGGATGACCGTGCCCTTCGACCCCCCGGTCGCGCTGGCGAGCCTCTCGGGGGAGGCCGACGCGGCGTGGGCCCGGGCGGCCGAGGACGCCGTCGGCTGTGCCTTTCTCGGGGGGATCGCGCTGGACGAGGCGACCCGGGCGGCCGCCCGCGAGATGGTCGACCGGGACCGTTCCGAGTTTCTCCCGGCCGACCCGGTGGCGTTCGTCGACGACCAGTTCGAGGCACTCGCCGACGCCGACCTCCGACCCGGGATAAACGTCCGGAGCGGGACGACCGACCCGGTCCGGGCGGTCGCGGCGGTCTGTCGCGACCACGACGCGGTCCTCGAGGTCAACGCCCACTGCCGTCAGGAGGAGATGTGTGCGGCCGGGGCGGGTCACGGGCTGTTACGGAACCCCGACCGCCTCTGCGAGCAGGTCCGCGCGGCACGCGAGGCCGGCGCGACGACGAGCGTGAAGCTCCGGACCGAAGTCGAGGGGGTGGCCCTGCCGGCGGTCTGTCGGCAGGCGGCGGCGGCCGGCGCGGACCTGATACACGTCGACGCGATGGACTCGGAGCCGGTCGTCGCGGACGTCGTGGCGGCTGTCGGACCCGACACGGCGGTGGTCGCGAACAACGGCGTCCGTGGCCGGGCGAGCGTCGAGGAGTACCTCCGGTACGGCGCGGACGCGGTCAGTGTCGGCCGAGCCAGCGACAGGCCGGACGTGCTCTCACGGGTCCGACAGGCCGTCACGGCCTTCGGTGAGCGCCCAAGCCTGGAGGTCCACCCGCGAGTCCGCCGGGGAGGGGAGGAGGCAGGCCTATGACCGACACCGTCAGGGGCCGTTCGACCGCCGAGAACGCACAGCTTGCACTGCTCCTGGAGGTCTCCAGTACCCCAAAGCCGGGCAACGTCGACCGCCACCGCAACCACGACGACCTCCGGTTCGAGCAGTTCGTGGCCGGCGCAGTCGGGGCCAGAGCGGGGCTCGACCGCGCGGCGGCGGGTGCGCCGGTCGGCGACGCCTTCGAGCGGGCGGTCGCGGGGATGCGCCACCAGACCGGCGGGAACACCCAGTTCGGCGCGGTCCTGTTGCTCGTGCCGCTGGTCCGGGCGGCCGCTGCCGGTGACCTGACCCCCGAGGGCGCCCGGGCGGTCGTCGACGAGACGAGTGTCGCGGACGCTATCGACTTCTACCGGGCGTTCGAACACGTCGATGTCGCGGTCGACGAGCCACCGGAGGACCTGGCACTGCCCGACGTCCGGCAGGGTGGGGACGCCGCGCCGGCGTTGCGCGAGCGCGGGCTGACGCTCGCGGACGTGATGGCCGAGAGCGCGCCGGGGGACGGGATTGCCCGCGAGTACACCGAGGGGTTCGAGCGGGCCTTCCGGACCGCCGACCGGGTGGAGGAGGGGTCGGGCCCGGTGACCGACCGCGCCGCCGACGCGTACCTCGCCGCACTGGCCAGTGAGGTGGACACCTTCGTCGTGACGACCCACGACCGCGAGACCGCCGAGGCGGTCCGCCGGCGCGCACGAGCCGCCCGTGACGGCGAGGAGACACCCGAGGAACTGGCCGACGAGTTGGTCGAGCGAGGGATCAACCCCGGGACGACGGCCGACCTCGTCGCCGGCGGGCTGTTTATCGCCCTCGAGCGTGGGCTGGTGGTCTGACGTGTCTTGGCCGGTCACCCTCGGTGGTGTCACCGAGTCGGTCGTGACGACGCTTGGCCCGAACGAGCGCTGGAACGTCGCGGCGCTGGGGCTGCACGCCGAGGCGGACGCGGCCGACCCGGTCCGCGCGCGCACCTGGGGCCGGACGCGGACCTGGCGCAACTTTACCGAGCGTGGCGAGGGGTACGTCCAGTTCACGCGCGACCCGGTCGACTTCACCGATGCCGCCCTCGCCGTCCGGGAGGAGAGCGAGCCGGTCCTCGACAGCGCCGACGCCTGGGTCCGGGTGGGTGTCGAACGGGTCGACGAGGGGGTCGAGGGCGGCACCGAGTGGGTCGACTGGCATCTCCACCCCGAGGGGTCGGCCATCGAGCGGGAGGTGGTGCCGACAACGGACCGTGGGTACAGCGCGGTCGTCGAGGCGACGGTTGCGGCCTCGCGGCTCGACGTCGAGGCCTACGACACCGACACGCTGCGCGAGCGGCTGGACTACTTTGTCGCGGTGGTCGAGCGCTGTGGTGGGCCACGGGAGCAGGCGGCGCTTGCCCGGCTGCGCGAACTCGTCGAGTGGTGACGGCGGCGTTATCCGAGTCGAATCCTTTTAGACGGCCAGCCGGCTACGTGAAGCACATGGCTATCAAGCCCGCCTACGTCAAGAAGACCGCGAATCTCCTGATGGAGCGATACCCGGACGCGTTCGGCCCCGACTTCGAGCACAACAAGGACGTCGTCCAGGAGTTGACCAACATCGAGTCGAAGGGCGTCCGCAACCGGGTCGCCGGCTACGTCACCCACAAGCAGGGCGGCCAGGCCGCCGAGGCCTGATACTGCTGGCTGTAACTGTTTGAAGATATCCGCGACCCCGGGGTCGCGAAATTCCTTACAGACGTACAGCCGGCAGTATGAGCGGGCGCCGGGCCGGCAGGCCGCGGTCGTCCTCGCACCCGGCCGTCGTGGTCTTTCCAAACTGTTTTGACCCGACTATCCGCTACGGGAGGGTATGACAACGCGAGTCGGCATCATCGGTGCGACGGGGGCGGTCGGCCAGCGGCTCATCCAGCTGCTCGACCCCCACCCGGAGTTCGAGGTTGCCGCACTGACCGCAAGCGAGGACAGCACCGGTAGCACCTACGAGGAGGCCGCCAAGTGGCGGATCTCCGCGCCGATCCCCGAGCGGGTGGCCGACATGGAGGTCGGCGAGACGAGCCCCGAGGCGATCCCGGACGACGTCTCACTGGTGTTCTCCTCGCTGCCCTCGAGTGTCGGCGCGGCCGTCGAGCCGGCCTTCTGTGAGGCGGGCTACATCGTCTCCTCGAACTCCTCGAACGGCCGGGCCGACGAGGACGTCCCGCTGACGATCCCCGAGGTGAACGCCGACCACATCGACCTCATCGAGGTCCAGCGTGACCGTCGGGGCTGGGACGGCGCGCTCGTCAAGAACCCCAACTGCTCGACGATCACGATGGTCCCGCCGCTCGCGGCCCTGGAGGAGGCTTTCGGACTTGAGCGGGTCACCGTCTCGACCCTGCAGGCCGTCTCCGGGGCCGGCTACTCCGGGGTCACCTCGATGGAGATCATCGACAACGCCATCCCACACATCGGCGGGGAGGAGGCAAAGATGGAGACCGAGTCCCGCAAGCTACTGGGCACGTTCGACGGTGCCGAGGTGGAGTGGCTCGACGCCCGGGTCGACGCCTCCTGCAACCGGATCCCGACGCTTGACGGGCACCTGGAGAACGTCTGGACCGACACCGTCGCCGAGGCGACACCCGACGCGGCCGCCGAGGCGATGGGGTCGTACCCGGGCCTCGACCTGCACAGTTCGCCCGACCGGCTCGTCCACGTCTTCGAGGACCCCAAACGGCCCCAGCCCCGGCTGGACCGGGACCGCGAAAACGGGATGGCCATCGCCGCCGGCGGGCTCCAGCCGACGGAGGGTGGCATCCAGTTCAACTGTCTCGCGCACAATACACTCCGTGGCGCCGCCGGCGCCTCCCTGCTGAACGGCGAACTCCTGTTGGAAAACGGGTATCTCTGAGGGCGCGACACTCGCCCGATGACAGGAGGTTTAAGAGCCGACAGCGCCGTGGACTGGTATGGAACGCGTCGATGTCGCCATCGTCGGGGGCGGGCCCGCGGGCACGTCCGCCGCCTGGGCTGCCGCCGCGGCCGGCGCGAACACGCTCGTCCTCGAGAAGGGGGTGCCCCGGGCCGACCGGGAGCGACTCGGGCCCGACTCGACGGACGCCGCCGGGATGCTCGACTACTGGGTCGACCTGATGGACCTGCCCGCGGCGGTCCCCGATGAGGTCGTGCTCCGGACACTCGACGGGGCGGATTTCATCGGGCCGACGGAGACACTCACCATCGAGGACACGGGGCTGGATTCCTCCTACCCCGAGTTCGGCTTTGCCTTCGACCGGGCCGGCTTCGACGACTGGCTTCGCGAGGAGGCCGAGGCCGCCGGCGCGGCCTACCGGGTCGGGGACAGTGTCACCGGCGTCACCTCCGAGCGGTCGGGGTCGGGTGGCCCGACACACCGACTCGAACTCGCCGACGGCGAGACCGTCGAGGCCGGGGCGCTGATACTCGCCGACGGCCCCCAGCGGACGGTCACCGGGCCGGCGTTGAACCAGTTTCTGGACACCACACTCGGCGAGCGGATGCCCTCGACGGAGGTCAACCACATCGCCTACCAGGAGCACCGGCAGCTGCCCGCCGAGCTGTTCGAGCCCGACCGGCTGAAGTTCTGGTGGGGGTACATGCCCGGGCACACCGCCTACCCGTGGGTCTTCCCCAACGACGACAGGGTCGCCCGTGTCGGGCTGACGATGCCAATCGGGCTCGACATCGACGAGTTCGACCCCTCGGAGTGGGGTCTGCTCCGCGAGGACGACGACACCATCCCGGGTGGGTCGGAGTATCTCCGACGCCTGCTGGCCCGCGAGTACCCCGGCTACGACCTCGAGGACTTCCCGCTAGTGGAGGACCGGGGCAAACGCGACGGGACCGAAACCTACCCTATCTCCTCAACCCAGCCAATCGAGTCGCCGGCGGGCGCGAATATCGCCGTCGTCGGGGGGGCAATGGGGGTGACCTCGGCGTTCCACGAGGGCGGTGACCACGTCGCCGTCCGGACGGGACAGATCGCCGGCCGACTGGCCGCCGAAGGCGACCTCGACCGGTACAACGACACCTGGCAGGGGGCGCTCGGCGAGGAGGTCCTCCGAAACGTCACGCTTGCCGACATCGTCGAGCCCTACGGCCCCGGGGACTGGGACCACGCGTTCAAAACCGCTGACACGATGCTCAACCGTGGGGAGTACAGCCTTCTCAGCCTGTTGCGGTCGGGGCTGAGCGGTATCCGGATGGTCCGGAAGTACCGGAAGAACAAGGCCCGCTTTGCCGACGGCGCCTACGTCCAACTCCGGGAGTCCGAGTACGCCATCTAGCGGCAGCCTGAAGCCACTCGGCTGACAAGTGTCGGTGCGTGCCCAATCCCCGCCCGAGTAGACCCACACGGGTGCGATGAGAGTGCGGTGATCCCAGGCATGCGACACGCCTCGCGAGCGGGCACCGACCGCTCGCACACGGTGGTTTCCGCCGAACCCACCGGCCCGGACGGTTCAGACCGTCGGGGCACTCGGCGGGGCCTGACGGTCCCGCCTGCGCCCGCGGGTCCGACCCGCTTGCGCGTCCGGTCGTGTCTCGCACGACCCGCCCGGCACGAGGGTTAGCCGGCTGACACGGCACACCGCCAAGGGATGACGCCGGTCGTTAGTGTTCCGGGCGTACACGTTCGCTCGCGCAGTCACTCGTGGAGCCACTCGTACCACTCGTCGAGGTCGCGCATCTCCTCGATATGACCGGAGTAGCACGGGCGTGACTTGTAGCCCTCAGAGAGCGGTCGAGTCGGTCAGCGACGCACGCAGGCGAGTGACCGCTGTCTCTCGCTCGCGCGACCGCGTGACCGAGGCCGACTCTGGTCTCGTCGGTACAGGGTTTCCCGCCGAGCACGTCGTTGCGAGTGACCGTCGTGCAGTCACGGAGGACGGTCTTCGGCGAGGCTCCCGGGACCTGATGTGTCACGCCGGGTACTTTTTACCGTCTCCCGCGGAAGAGACGGTATGGCTACCGTCATGGAGTTCACGAGCCCGGCCGCGGAGTTCCCCCTGGGGACTGTCTTCGAGAATCTGCCGGGAGTGACCGTCGAGCTA
>JAQCNN010000296.1 GCA_028275005.1 Salinirussus sp. | reverse complement strand
AGCCCCGGCCCTGCTCGGGCACCGTCGGCCGGACGAGATAAGTAGCCGTGTCTTGAGGTACAGACATTGTGACGACAGACGAGCCAGCCGGCGATACCGACCGGGTCGTGGCCGACGGGAGTGACCGTCGGGGAGGGCCACGGGACGACCAGACAGGGGCCGACAGCCAACCAGGCGAACGGTCCGGCCAGGGGACACAGCCGGACGAGACCGGTCAGCCGGGACAGCAACAGGGGTCCGGCGGGGACCCACTCGAGGAGGGTGGGGGTTCTGACCGACGGGGCAGCCGGAGTACCGGACCCGGCGGGGGCCCCGAGACCCCAGCGGACGGCGGGGGCCAGCCGCCGGCCGACGACAGCCCATCGACGGGCAGGCGGGTCGGGGTCTTTCTCCTCTCGGTCCTGCTGATACTCAGCGTGGTCGCCGCGAGCGGCGTTCTCGCCGCCCAGGGGACGGCGCTCGATGCCGACTACGTGACCGAGACCGTCGGGGAGACGGACGCGGCCGCGGCGGCCGAGTCACAGGTGGAGGATACCATCGTCGGGGAGACAGGCTCACTGGACGGGGCCGGTTTCATCCCTGACGCCGATAGTCTGGTCAGGGCGACGGTCGACGACGTCATCACCGAAGCGTACATCAGTGACGTGCTCTCGACTAACCTCGAACGGCTCTACGCATACCTCAACGGCGAGCGCTCGGACCTGCTGCTGGCGATCGATACGACCCCGGTCACCGAGGGGCTCGAGCCGGCAGTCGAGGACCAGCTCCGGCAGACGCCGGTCGTCGACCTGCTCCAGCAGGATGCCTTCGCCAGCGCGTTCTCGTTGCCAGGGGCAGACTTGGGGGCCGACAGGCTCGCTCGCGCCTACGAGGACCGTGAGACCTACCGCCAGGTCCAGGCCGAGTACAGCCGGGTTCTCGAACAGACCGGTGCCACCCGGGACGATATCAACCAGTCCGTTGTCGGGAACACCCGCTCGCAGGTCAGCACATTCCCATCGTACCTCCAGGAGTCGGTCTTTCGGCTCCAGACCACCTTCGTCCTCGGGCTCACCAGCGACCTCCCCCACGACGAGTTCCGTGAGCGCGTCGAGGCGGCCCGGGACGACTTCTACGGAAGTATCGCCCGGTACGCACAGGAGCAGGTGAGCGGGCAGGTCGATGACACGATCGACGTCACCGGGCAGCTATCAGCGAGTGCGCGCGGGAGTATCGACGACGCACGGTCGGGGGTCCAGCTGGTGAGCACACTCGGGCTCGCACTCCCGGTCGTGGCGCTCGTGCTGGCGCTACTGATCCTTCTCGTCTCCCACTCCGTCGGCAAGGCCGCCCGTGCCGTGGGGGTGAGCCTGCTCGTGGCCGGCGTGCTCGGGTTCGCTGCAGGGACGCTCGGAGGCAGCGAGGTCGACCGGCTGCTCGGGGACGCCCTGGCCGACACCGACCAGGAGTTGGTCGTGGAGACTGCACAGGCACTCGTCGACGGGGTCTTTGCCGCGCTGAACACGAACTTCCTCGTCGTCGCCGGCGCGGGCGTCGTGTTGCTCGTCGTCTACCTCGTCGTCGACCGTCGCCAGCCCGGAGTCGTCCCGGCCGGCTGGCGCTGACAGTCCCCGGCCGACCCGGCGCTACTCCCCCACCCGCTCCCGTGCCGCCGCGACCAGCAGCGGGAGTGTGACCGTCGCGTCGGCGTAGACGGAGACGTTCCGGGCCGCCCGCTCGAGTTTCCCCCACGAGCGTGCCTCGTCGAGCGTCGCCCCCGAGAGCCCGCCGGTCTGTGGCGGGTCCATCGTGAGCTGGACCCCGTAGTCGTAGGCGTCCGGCGAGACGAGCATCGTCTGGAGCACGAAGTTCTTCGGCACGCCGCCACCGACCACCAGCGCGCCGGCCTCCTCGGCGTGGTAGGCCTGGTCTGTCAGCCGGTCCATGTCCGCCAGCGCGTCGAGTGAGAAGTCCGAGGTCTGGCCGTACATCCAGGCCTGTAACCCAAGCACCGAGTCCTGAACGGCCGGGCAGTAGACCGGCACGTCTGCCTCGTGTGCCGCGGCCGCGATACCGGGGTTGGCGTCGACCCCCTCCGCCGCGTTCACCTCCGCGTTCGCCCGCCCGAGTTCGGCGGTTAGCCGCTGGATACTCACACTGCCCGCCTCGGCGAGGGCCGGAAAGACCTCACTCCGGAGGTGTGACTCGAAGGCCGTGAAGTGTTCCTGGGGGAGGTAGACGTCGTAGATACGGTCGACCCCCTCCTCACGTAGCTGTTCGTCGTGGGCCCGACGCTCCGCCTCCGCGGGCTCCTCGCCGTGGTGGTGGTGGCCGCCGATAGCCTCGATGGTGTCGTGGGTGAGATTTGCGCCTGTCGTCACCAAGGCGTCGACGTGTCCGTCCCGGAGTAGGTCGGCGACGACCTGGCGCATCCCCGCGGGGACCATCGCACCCGCCAGCCCGACGAAGTTGGTCACGTCGTCGCCGAGCATCTCGGCGTAGATGTCGACGGCCTCGTGCAGTGCCCCGGCCCCGAAGCCGGCCGAGCCGTACTCCGCGGCGAGCTCGCCGACGGTCATCCCTGCCCGCGCCTCCGCGTGCGCGACAGGGTCGTGGTCGAACGTCTCACGGCTGTCCTCGCTCATGTCTCAGTGTGACCGCGAACCGGCTAAAACCGTGCGGTCCGCCGCGTCGACGAGGTGGGCCACTCTGGGACGCTACAGCCCGGTCGGGTGGTCGATATACGTCGTCTCCAGCCCCCACTCCTCAAGTCGCCCGGCGAGTGCCTGGACGCCGAAGGTCTCGGTCGCGTAGTGCCCGCCGAGCACGACGTGAACCCCCGCTTCCCGGGCCTCGTGGTAGGCAGACTGCTTGCCCTCGCCGGTGACCAGCGCGTCCGCGCCGGCGTCGACGGCCTCCGGGAGCCAGTCGACACCGCTTCCGGTGACGATGGCGACATCCTCGACGGCCTCCGGGCCGAACGCCAGCACCTGCACGTCCCGCCCGTCGGTGTCGAGTGCCCCCGTGAGCCGCTCTTTCAGGTCACCGACACCGGCGGGCGCCGGGAGCCGGCCCCGTTGCCCGATACACTCGGGGCCCATGGTTCCGAAGGGCTCGCG
>JAQCNN010000066.1 GCA_028275005.1 Salinirussus sp. | reverse complement strand
GAACGGTCGCGATGGCCCACGGGGTGGCGGGGTTAGGGTGGACCTTTCTCGCGGTAGGGCCGGTCATCGGCAGCGGGACGCTACTGGTCGTGGGGCTGGTCGTCGTGGTCGGCGGCGCGCTCTTTCTGGCCGCCGAATCCCGCAAGTGGATATGAGCCGGGGCGGCTCACGGCGTCTTGAGTGCTGACTATCGCCCGAGTTGCTCGTGGGCGGAGGCGAGGTGGCGCGAGCAGAAGGCGGCAATCAGCGAGATTTCGCCGGCGAGTGCGCCAGCGGCGATCACCTCCGCGAGCGCGTCGGCGTTACTGCCTGGAGGGTCGCCGCCGCCGGCCAGCCCCAGAACTTCGAGCCCCTCGGCCTGGGTCGGGAGGTCGGTGCCACCGCCGACGGTTCCGACCTCCAGGGAGGCAAAGGAGATGCTGGCGTAGAGCCCCGCTTCGCGGACCTCCATTGTGGTGATGGCGTTTGCCCCCTCGACGACCTGGGCGGCGTCCTGGCCGGTGGCGAGAAAGACCGCGGCGACGGTGTTGGCGGCGTGGGCGTTACCCCCCAGGGACACGGCCTTCAGCGAGCCGATATGGTTCTTCCGGCTGTTCCCCTCGGCCATCGCCTCGGGGGTGGTCCCCAGCCGCGCCTCGACGACGTCACGGGGGATCAGGGCGTCGGCGGTGACCGTCCGCCCTCGGCCCTCGATGGCGTTGACCGCGGCGGGCTTTTTGTCCGAGCAGAGGTTCCCCGAGAGCGCGACCAGCTCCGCCGGCGTCTCCGTCTCGAGCGTTTGGGCGGCCTCACGGGTTGCGATGGTGGCCATGTTCATCCCCATCGCGTCCTTCGTGTCGTAGACAAAGCGCAGGAAGACCGAGTCGCCGACGACGTAGGGGCTCACCTCCAGGAGTTCGCCGTGGCTGGTGGTCGCCTCCGCGACCTCACGCAGTCGGTCCTCGTTTGTCTCGACCCACTCGACAACCTCGGCGGCCTCGGCGACACCTTCGACGCGGAAGACAGGGGCGCGGGTCATCCCCGCGTCGGTCACACGGGCGGTTGCGCCCCCGGCGGCGTCGATCGTCCCGAGCCCGCGGTTGACACTCGCGACGAGCGCGCCCTCGGTGGTTGCCATCGGCAGATAGTACTCGCCGTCGGCGGCGCCGCCCTCGACCGGGACGGGGCCGGCCACCCCCATCGGGAGTTCCGCCCCGCCCACCAGGTTCTCGACACTGCCTTCGGTCGCCGCCGGGTCGAAGCCGTACCCGCCGACCGCGGAGAGGTCGGCGCCGGTCTCGGCCTCGACCAGCCGGCGACGGGCCGTCGCCGCCGTTTCGGGTTCGGCGTGGTCCTCGAGTTCATGGAGCCCCAGGTCGCCCTGGCGGACGCGCTCGGCGAGTCGCTGCGGGTCGGCCGCGCCGCCGGAACCGTCGGTCATGCCCGTACGGAGTCGGGCCACCCCCCTAACAGTTTCTCACTCCGGCGCCGGGGCCGCGGACCTTTGGCGCCCGGGACGCCACCGGTACCCGCCGACACACCGGGTGAGCGTGGTCACTGTTCGCACCCGACGAGACACGGATCCGCTTCATGACCCCTGTTCGTGGAGTGTCAGCTGTCTCAACTCGGGTACACGGAGAATAGTGGCTCGGAAGAAGGTATTGAAGAGAAAATGTTTTCAATACCGGGTTCCGAAGATACCGGTACCCGAGTGGTACACATGCCCGAGATGGAAACCGCCGAGTTCGAGACGGACCTGAGCCTGTTCAAGTACGACAACTTGGAACAGTTGCCGCCGGCCTACCGCGACCTGAGCGGGGCCGAGCGGACCGAACGAATCGAGGTCGCGCTGGAGGAGCTGGGCGACGACGTCGTGATCCTGGGCCACAACTACCAGCGCCGGGAGATCGTCGAACACGCCGACTTTGTCGGCGACTCCTACGGGCTCTCGACGGAGGCCGCGGCGACCGACGCCGACTACGTGGTCTTCGGGGGGGTGACCTTCATGGCCGAGTCGGCCGACATCATCACCGACGACAGCCAGTCGGTCATCCTCCCCTCGATGGAGGCCTCCTGCCCGATGGCGGGGATGGCCGAGGCCCTCCAGGTCGACGCCGCCTGGGCCGAACTGACCGCCGCCACCGACGACGATATCATCCCGATCACGTATATGAACTCCTACGCCGACCTGAAGGCCTTCTGTGCCGAACAGGGCGGGCTCGTCTGTACGTCCTCGAACGCCGCCGACGCCTTCGAGTGGGCCTTCGACCGCGGCGACAAGGTGCTCTTTCTGCCGGACAAGTACCTCGGCACCAACACCGCCCACGAGCTGGGGATGGCCGAGGAGACCGTCGAGTGGGACCCCTGGGACCCCGAATCGAAGGACGCCGAGAAGGCCGTCGACAACGACATCATCCTCTGGGAGGGCTACTGCCAGGTCCACGAGCGGTTCCGCGAGAGCCACGTCGAGGAGACCCGCGCCGAGCACCCCGAGGCGAACGTGGTCGTCCACCCCGAGTGTCGCCGCGAGGTGGTCGAGGCCGCCGACGTCGTCGGGTCGACGGCGACGATCACCGAGACCGTCGAGAGCGCCGACCCCGGGGAGACCTGGGCCATCGGCACCGAGATCCACCTGGCAAACCACCTCGACCGCTGGAACCCCGAGGTGGAGGTGCTCCCGCTGTGTGGGGACGCCTGCATGGACTGTAACGCGATGCGCCAGATCGACCCCAACTACCTGACGTGGGTGCTCGAGGAACTCCTCGAGGGCCGGGAGCGCAACGTCATCGAGGTCGACCCCGAGACGAAGGACTTGGCCGGTGTTGCGATGGACCGGATGATGGAGCTATGACCGCGGAGACACGCGAAACGGAGGTGCTCGTCGTCGGCGCGGGGATCGCCGGCCTCGCGGCGGCGCTGGCCGCCGACCGTGCGGGTGCCGAGGTGACACTCGCGACAAAGGCGTCCCGGCCGGAGTCCGCCTCGACGTGGTGGGCCCAGGGCGGGATTGCGGTCAGCCGCGACGACCCCGCCCAGTTTAAGCGGGATATCATCGAGGCCTCCGCTGGGGCCGCTGACCCCGACGCGGTCGACGTGCTCGTCGACAACGCCGACAGCGCGGTCCGTGACGTGCTCGTCGACACCATCGGGGTGGAGTTCGACACGAACGGGGAGGGGTTCGACTACGGCCAGGAGGCGGCCCACGAGGAGCCCCGGATCCTCCACGTCGAGGCCGCCACCGGAAAACACGTTCACGTCCCCTTCCTGAACTACATCGCCGACCGGACCGACGTCACAGTCCTGGAGGACACCGCCGGTCTCGAACTCCTGCGCCACGAGGGGGAGGTCTACGGTGCAATGCTCGAGTGCAACGGCGAGGTCACCCCCACCTACGCCGGGGCGACGGTCCTCGCCACGGGCGGGATCGGGGCGCTCTACCCGCGCTCGACGAACCCGGCCGACGCCACCGGCGACGGCATCGCGATGGCCGCGCTGGCCGGCGCAGACATCGCCGACATGGAGTACGTCCAGTTCCACCCGACAGCCTACGTCGGCGACGACGCCGGGGACGGGTTCCTCGTCAGCGAGGCCGTCCGCGGGGAGGGCGCCGTCCTCCGGAACGCCGACGGCGAGCGGTTCATGCCCGACTACCACGAGGACGCCGACCTCGCGCCCCGGGATGTCGTCGCCCGCGCGGTCACAGCCGAGCGGGACGCGACCGGCGAGGTGGTGCTCGACGTCTCGCCGTTAGCGTTCGAACGGGAGTTTCCCTCACTCGCCGAGAAGTGTCACGACGCCGGCGTCGACCTCCCACACGTTCCGGTCGCGCCCGCCGAGCACTTCCTCTGTGGCGGTATCGACGTCGACGACCGCGGCCGGAGTTCGCTGGGGCGGCTCTACGCGGTCGGTGAGTGTGCCCGCACGGGTGTCCACGGGGCGAACCGGCTGGCCTCTACCTCCCTGCTTGAGGGGCTGGTCTGGGGGCTACGCGCCGGCGAGGACGCCGTCGGGAACGAGGTCCGGGGGCTCGAACCGCCGGAGTTGCTGGACCGTGACCCCGACCTCCCCGGGAACTTCGCCGCCGGGAAGTTCCACCGTCTGCGCCGCGTGATGGACGAACAGGTCGGGGTCGAGCGGACGTCCGACGGTCTCGGCCGCGCACAGTCAGTCCTCCGGCGGCTCAAAGGCGAGGTCGACGCCTACGCCCGCACCCGCACATCGCGGTCGTTGTACGAACTCCGCTCGGCCTCGGTGGTGGCGCTGCTGGTCGCCCGGGCGGCCGCCGAGAACGGGGAGTCGGTCGGCTGTCACTACCTGGTCGACGGGGACGAGAGGGCCGAACAGGCGGGTGTGACCGCAGACACCCCATGAGTCTCGTCACGGACGGCCAGGTCGAGACCTGGCTCCGGGAGGACCTCGGCCACCACGACGTGACCAACCACGTCACCGGCGACACCGAAGGCCGGCTCGTCGCAAAGGAGACGGGTGTGGTGGCAGGCCTCGACGCCGCAGTCGCCGTCTTCGAGTAGCTCGGCGTGCCGGCCGACCCCCGGGTCGAGGCCGGCGACCAGGTCACGGCCACGGACACACTCCTGCGCGTCGAAGGGGGGGGTCGTGACGTGTTGCGCGGTGAGCGTGTGGCGGTCAATATCGCCGGCCACGCCTCCGGGGTCGCCACCCGCACCCACGAGGCCGTCGACGCCGCTCGTACAGTCAGCGACGACGTCGCGGTCGCAGGGACCCGCAAGACAACACCGGGGCTCCGGGGCGTCGAGAAACGCGCCGTCGCGGCCGGGGGCGGGGACACCCACCGGCTCGACCTCTCGCACATGGTCATGGTAAAGGACAACCACGTCGCCGAGATGGGCCTGGAGGGCGCGGTCGAGCACTTTCGCGAGCAGGCCTCCTTCGCGACGAAGGTCGAGGCCGAGGTCGAGACACCGGAGCAGGGGCCGGTCGCCGCCGACGCGGGGGCGGATATCGTCCTCTTCGACAATCTCGCACCCGCCGAGGTGGAGCGCGGCGTCTCCCTCCTGCCCGCGGACACGCTCGCCGAGGCCTCCGGCGGGGTCACCGTCGCCGACGTGCCCGACTACGCGGCGACCGGCGTCGACGTCATCTCGATGGGGTCGCTGACACACTCGGCGCCCGCACTGGACCTGTCCTTCCGGACAGGGTAGCTACCCGTCCCCGGTCGCCTCCGCCCGCCACTCCCCGTAGTGGCGCCGCCCGCGCTGAGCCAACAGGGTCCCGGCGACCGCTGAGAGCGCCGTCGTGACCGGCCTCTGCTCGTCGTCCGGCGGGCGCTCGCCGGCGACGAGGACGTAACACCCGCCGTCGCTCCGCAACACCTCCCGCGCGTAGGCGAAGGGCGGGTCAACCCGGACGCTCCCGGTCGTGACGGCCTGCCGGACCGCGTCACCGCCCGACACGTCCGGAACCGAGTCGACCGGGACGGCCACGTCAGCCAGCACATCCTCCGCAGGGACCGGCCGGAGACCGAGGGTCACAGTACCGTTCGCCCGGCTCGACACCCGCTCGTAGAACTGCCCGTGATGGGTGTAGCCCCGCCAGCCTTCGGGGACGTCGCCGTCGGGGAGCGTGAGACCGGTATCGACGAGTGGGCGTTCGAGTGCACACTCGGCCGAGTCCGGGGCCACGACGTCGAGATAGCAGTCGACCTCCCGGAGCCCGCCCCGGACGGCCAGCCCCGAGGCGCCCGGGCGTCCGTCGACACCGCCGGAAAACAGGAGGCGGTCGCCGTCGGGGTCCGCCTCGACGCTCAGGGCGTGGTACTCGACGGTGCCCGTGAGGCCGAGCGCCGCCGGCAACCCGCCGGTGGCGGCGTGGACGACAAGCACGAGCCCGGCACCGATGAGGGCGACTGCCCGGACCCGGAGGGAGGGGGTCCAGCCACGGCCGAGGATGTCACTCCCGTCGTCGCTGCCGGGGACCATGTGTGGGTGTCGCCCGGGGGCAAATTGAGGCTTTCTACGCGAAGTCGTCGTAGGTCGGCCGCTCGCGGTCGCCGGGGAAGTCCCCGACTGGGGCGGTGGTCTGGTCGCCAGTTTCCATGTCTTTGACCGTCACCTCGTCGTTTGCCAGGTCCTGCTCGCCGACGATGACGACCGTTTCGGCGCCGACCGAGTCCGCGTAGTCAAGCTGCGCGCCGAAGCTCCGGCCGGATACGTCGGACTCGACGACGTGGCCGCGCTCGCGGAGGTCCCGCGCGACCCGGGCCGCGACGGGCCGGGTGTCCCCCACCTGGAGGACGTAGTAGTCGGTCGTCAGCTCCTCGGCGGGCCAGACACCGGCCCGCTGACAGAGCAGGGAGAGGGTGGCGTAGCCGGGGGCAAACCCAACTGCGGGCGTGGGCTGGCCGCCAAAGCCCTCGATGAGGTCGTCGTAGCGGCCGCCGCCGAACACCGACCGAGAGACCTCGCCCGTGGAGTCGAAACACTCGAAGACGACGCCGGTGTAGTAGTCCAGCCCGCGGGCGGTCGTCAGCGAGAGCGTACAGTACTCCCGAACCCCGAGGTCCGCGGCAGCGTCGAGGACAGCCTGGAGGTTCCCGACGGCGGCCTCGACGCGGTCGGTGCCCGCAAACTCCACAAGCTCCCCGAGGCGGTCCTCGGGGGTCGAGAGCAGGTCGTCGAAGGTCTCTGCCTGGCGGCCGTCTAAGCCGGCGTCCTCCAGCAGGCGCAGATACTCGGCGCGCTCGACCTTGGTGCGCTTGTCCACCGCCCGGACCGCCTCGCGGGTGTCGACATCGGCGTCTATCGACGCCAGCAGGCCGCCGAGGATATCGCGGTGTGAGACCCGGAAGTCGAAGTCCGGGCTCGTGAGCCCGAGGTCGGTCAGCGCGCCGGCGGCCACGGCCAGGACCTCGGCGTCGGCGGCGGGGTCGCTGGCCCCGAAGATGTCGACGTTGGTCTGGTAGAACTCCCGAAACCGGCCCTGTTGGACCTGCTCGTAGCGCCAGAACGGGCGGGTGGAGACCCACTTGATCGGCTTCGAGAGCGCCTGCTGTTTGGCGACGACCATCCGGGCGACGGTCGGGGTCAGCTCCGGGGTGAGTGCCACCTGCCGGCCCCCCTTGTCCTCGAAGGCGTACAGTTCCTCGAGGATCGCCTCGCCGGACTTGTCGGCGTACAGTTCGGCGGGCTCTACCGCGGGCGTGCTGACCTCCCGAAACCCGTAACGACGGGCCGCCCCCTCGACGGTGTCCATGACCTCGCGACGGGCCGCCATCTCCTCGGGGTAGAAGTCCCGAAACCCCTTGATCCGGTCGTACATACCTGTTGTTCGGCGACGGCGCGTTTGAAAGTGACTACTCGCACTCCGGGGGCGAACGCCCGGCGGCCCGACCGGTCACCCGCGACTGGGTGTGGTCGGGAAAGACCGCGTCGACGGTCGCCTGGCCGTGCTCGCGTCGCATGAGCGCCCGGAGTTCGGCCTCGTAGTCACCACTCCCAAGTTCCTCGCTGGGCCCGGTCTCGACGGCCAGGTTGGCGTCGGCGAGCCGGTCGACAGCCCCCCGGCCAACGCCCGCGAGCGGCGCGAGATACACGACCCCGAGCCGGTCCTCGATGCTCTGTGCGAGCGGGCGGTCGACGGTGGGGGTGCGGTCGTCGCGTCGGGTGCCGTCGGCGACCGCCGGCCACTCTGTGGCGGCTCGCCCGAGGGCGTGTTCGTGGACCAGCTGGAGTCCTGCCCGCGGGTAACCGTCGGTAACCATCCGCTCGACGGCCTCGCGGGCGACCGCGGGGTCCAGCGCAAGCCGGACGGTCTCGAAGCCGAGTCGGCGACCGACCTCACGGGCCTGCTGATAGTCGTCGGTTACGCCGAAGGTGCCACAACAGAGCGTCACCGCGGACAGGCCGTCGAGCAGATACGCCGCGAGCGTCGAGTCCTTCCCGCCGCTGTACAGCAGGCCGACCTCCATCCCCGCGCTACCGGCGCTGAATGTCGAAGCTCTTCGAGTCCGGGGTGAGCTCCTTCAGGAGCTGTTTCATCTTCTCCTCGTCGATCTTCCCCTGGATGCGGCCGCTCTGGGCCAGCGCGACGATCTGTTGTTCGACCTGCTCGCCGGCGTCGGGCTTTGACATCTTGACGGTGTTGAGCCGCTTGCGTGCGCCGTCGGTCAGGTTCTTCCGGAGGATGGCCTTTCGCTGGGCCTCCGCCTGCTGGCGCTGTTGTTCGACCGCCTCCTCGTCCTGGCCGCCCTGCTGTTCCTGGAGCTGTTCCATCTTCTCCTCTCGGAGCCGCTGAAGTTCCTCGTCGCTTGGGTCATCACTCATAGTTTCTGTTTGTCGGCTCACCCGCAAAACCATTACGGAGGGGTCGGGGTATCACACGCCGGCGAGCACTCGTTCGGTTCCCTGAGGTGGCGTTGCTCACTGCCGGCAGTGTCGTGGGCCGTTCGGCGCGACGGGGGCTTAGAGAGGAGCGGTCAGGCGTACCGCTCGAGCCCGGGGTCGTCGAGGTCCTCGAGTACGCCGGCGGCGGTGTCGTCGAGAAAGCCCTGTCCTTCGGGGGTGACCGTCCGGCCTTCACCCTCGGCGGTCGCGACGTAGCCGGCCGCCTCCAGCTGCTGGAGGGCGGTCCGGATGATGTTCCCGGAGGACTTGGACTGCTGGCGGGGGCGGACCTGGTAGCGGTTCGACCCCTGCTTTGCGGAGCCGTACTCGGTGCGGAGGCTACCGACGCCGACGGGGCCGTCGACTGCAACCTTCCGGAGCAGGCTGGCGGCCCGGCGGGTCCAGAAGTCCTCCTGCTCGGGTGGAAGCTCGCGGTCCACGCCGGTCGTGACAAACTGGAGCCAGTCGGGTTCCTGGATCTCGTCCTCGTCGGCGAGGCGGTCGGTGACCGCCTCGATGAGGTCCGCTGTGGGGACGTCGTAGAGCGTCGTCATACGCCACAGTTCCGGGCGCCGTCATTTAAGAACGTCGTTTACTGCCGGGCGCGACGGGCCTGGGTGCTGAGGACGAACGCCGCGCCGCCGCCAAAGGCCGTCGGGAGCCAGTAGGTCGCCCCACGGTGGACGAGTACCGCGGCGGTCGCGACCTCGGCGGGGACACCAAGCGGCAACAGCAGGGTGACAAAGGCAGCCTCGATCCCCCCGAGCCCGCCGGGAAACGGGGTCACACCCGCGATACTCCCGATGGGGACCACGAAGAGGATCGACAGGAAGGGGATGACGTGGCCGAGGGCGGCGAGTGAGAGCCACAGCGAGGCGGACAGACACACCCAGCCCAGCGCCGACAGCGACATGGCAGTCACGAGCGCCCGCCGGCTCGACGCGACGTGGCCGACCGAGGAAAAAAAGCCGTCGACGCGTTTCTCGATTACGTCCCGCGAGGGTGACGAAGCGACCGGGACGACCCGACCCAGAAACTGGATCACAGGGCCGAGTCGGTCGACGACAACACGCTTGCACCGCTCGCGGTAGCGCCAGACCAGGTAGCCGACCGTCGGGACGACCGCCGCGAGCGCCGCCGCCACCACCATCGCAAAGACCAGGTCCTGGGTGAACTCGGCTGCCGTGACTGCGGCGTAGCCCAGGCCGACAGTGGCGACCGCAAGTGACGGGATGAAGTGGAGCGTGTCGACGCTGGCGATGGCCGCCAGCCCGGTCTCGTACTCGCTGTCCGAGGCCGAGGAGATGAACATCGCACTCACCGGCTCCCCGCCCGCCTGTCCGAAGGGTGTGATGTTGTTCGAGAACACCGCAGCGGTGAAGACAAACACCGCACTGTGTGGGCGTATCGGGGCGCCGAGTGTCCGGAGAACGGTGTACAGTGAGAGGCCCCACGCCGAGAGCCAGACAACGGCGACGGGGATGGTCAGGGCGACGAGCTGGGGGTCACCACGCAGCAACGCTCCGACCACCTTGTCGAAGCCGATATACCAGATGATGACCCCGAGCAGCGCGACCGCCGCGACGAACCCGGCAGCTGTCTTGAGGCGGTCGCCGTCCATACCTCTGCCGTTGGACGGGCCGGGTTTCAAGCCTCCGGATACCCCTGATGGCTGGCCGGGCCGTCGCCGAACGGTGTGGGTGCGACGCGTCTATGAGCCCGGCAGGCAAAGGGACAGACATGGACGAACGGGCCGCGCTCGGCCGTCTCGACGACACCCTGCCCGAGGCCGGTGACGACGCCGCCATCGTGGACGGGCTCGCGCTGACGACCGACATGCTCCACGACCGCACGGACTTCCCGGCAGGGACAACCCGCTACACGGCGGGCTGGCGGGCGGTCGGCGCGTCGCTGTCGGACCTGGCGGCGATGGGTGCCGAGGCGGTCGCCGCCGTCGCCGTCTACGGCGCACCAGCCTTCGACTGGGAGGCGGTCGCGGCCTTCGTCACAGGCGCACGCGAGGTCTGCGAGCTGACCGGCGGGGCGTACGTCGGCGGTGACCTCGACGGTCACGACGAGTTCACCGTCGCCACGACCGCGCTCGGGCGGGCCCCGGACCCGGTTCGCCGCTCCGGCGCCGCCCCCGGCGAGGCGGTCTGTGTGACGGGGACACTCGGCCGGAGCGGCGCCGCCCTCAGGCTGTTCGAGCGCGGCGAGGTCGAGCGGGCAAACGCCCTCTTTCGGTTCGAGCCACGCGTCACAGCCGGGCAGACTCTCGCCACGCACGCGACGGCGATGATGGACTCGAGTGACGGGCTGGCCCGGTCACTCCACCAGCTCGCCGAGGCCAGTGACTGTGGGTTCGCCGTCGAGACACCGCTGCCGGTCGACGGTGTCGTCGACGAGGTCGCAACCGACGGCGAGGAACGCCTGGAACTGGGCGCGTTCTTCGGGGAGGATTTCGAACTCGTCTGCACCCTGCCGACAGCCGAGGTGGCGGCTGTCCGGGAGGCCCTGTCGGTCCCACTGACGAGGGTCGGGACGGTCACGGAGTCAGGTGTGACACTCGACGGCGAGGCGCTTCCGGACCGGGGGTACACCCACTGACACCGCGTGTGAGCGACCGGGGCTCAGACCGTCACGATTTCGATAGGGACAGGGGTGAAACAGAGCAGCCCGAGCCCGAGCGTGAGGAGGCCAACCGCGACCCGGCGGCGGTCGAGTGGCTCGTCGTAAATCGGGTCGGCTGCGCCGGCGTACGCGAGTCCGAGCGCGAAGAGCCCCCAGAAGACCCAGATAGCGACGGAGTTGACTGTCCCTCTGACGACGTAGAGATAGGCGGCGAGCGCGAACAACAGTCCGGGGACGGCGGCCGAGAGGGTCTCCTGGCGCGGTCCGACAACCGCCCGGAGGATGTGGCCACCGTCGAGCTGGCCGACCGGGAGGAGGTTCAGGACGGTGACGAGCATCCCGACCCACCCGCCGAACACGACCGGGTGGACCGAGCCGTTTGCCGCGAGTTTCCCCGCGGTCCCCGTGGCCTCCGCGATCAGCACCAGCAGTGCCGGGTTGTTGAAGCGGATGAACGTGCCGGCGTCCCCGCTTGCGGCCTCCTGGACGGGCAGGGGGTCGAGCTGGAGCCCGATGACGGTCACGACAACCGTCGCCACCAGCCCTGCAAGCGGCCCGGCGACGCCGATATCGAACAGGGCCGTCCGGTCGGGGATCCGCCCTTTCATCCGGATGACCGCGCCCATCGACCCGATGACCGACGGGAAGGGGATGAAGTACGGCAGGGTCGCGTCGACGTCGTGATACCGGCTCATGACGTAGTGTCCGAGCTCGTGGACCCCGAGGACGCCGAGGATGGCGGCGACGAAGGGCCAGGCCTCGAGTATCGCGACCGGGCCCGCCGACAGCGGGATCCGGTACCACGTCGTCGCCCCGACCAGCAGCGTCGAGAGCACCGTCGCGACCAGCAGGGCAACGTTCGTCCACGGGACCCCGTCGACCCCGACCGACCGGGGCGTTGCCACGAGGACGGACTCCCCGGCAGAGACGGGAAACTCGCCCTCGTCGCCGGCAGGGTAGCCCTGCCGGAGCTGTACCTCGTAGCCACACTCCCGAAAGCGCGGCCAGAGTTCCTGTTCGACACGGTCGGACGGGGCCCGGGGCTGGCCGACGTAGACCAGCCGGTCGCCGTCCTCACGGACGTCGTACACCGCGAAAACCGGCGCGATGTCGGCGGCCGGCGGCCCGGTAGCCGGCCACTCGCTGCGCTCCATCGATTCGCCGTTTGCGTCCGACGCGGTTAAACAACGTGGACCCGCCGGCGGTCAGCCGGTCGGGTCGGGAACGGGGACCGGATGATGAGTGAGCGGGCTCAGGCCGGCTCGACGCGCCAGGTCGTCGCGCTCGTGTACGACCACTTCTCGACCTCGAGTTCCGCGGCCGAGTCCTTTAGCTTGACCATCAGGGCGCCGATCTCCTTCGGGGAGAGCCCGACCTCGTCCGCGATGAATTTCCCCTTGAAGTACATCTCGCCGTCGGCTGCCTTCCGCTTGAGGAAGGCACGGAGCTGTTCTTCCTTCGAGGCGTCCTGGGAGGGCGTCGTCGTTGCGCTCATGACTCACCCACAGGTACCGTCCAGAGGCATATATAGAGGGACGAACCTTCGGACCGCTTCGGTCGCTTTCAGGCGCCACGGGGTGTAAAACGACCTTTTACGACGGCCACAGACCGGTTGAGACATTTTACGAGCGGCTCTGAGAGCGTGAGCGGCGACACAGACCGAGCCGGTACGGCAGTCCCCACTGGGCGGGCAGTCCGGGTGCGCCCGGCGCAAAAAGCGGGGCTCGTTGCTCGTTGTTCCTCGGCCTCACGCGCTCGCGGCGGCGCGGCCCGCCCGAGAGACGGTGCCCACAGAGCGGCTTGGCAACCCTTAAGCCCGCCTCGGAACTACGGCGGGACGATGAGAGTGGTCGTCTCCGTCGGCGGGAGTGTTCTCGTGCCGAAGCTCGATTCCTCGCGCGTCGCCGGCTACGCCGCGGCCGTCGAGCGACTGCTCGAGGCGGGTCACGAGGTGTGTGTCGTGGTCGGCGGCGGCGCAACGGCCCGCGAGTACATCGGGGCCGCACGCGACCTCGGGGCAAACGAGACCGAACTCGACCACATCGGGATCGCGGTGACACGGCTCAACGCCCGGCTCCTGGTCGCCGCCCTCGACGGCCGGGCGGTCTCCGCGCCCGCAGCCGACCACGTGACGGCCCGGACCGCGCTCCGTCGGGGCGAGGTGCCCGTGATGGGCGGCACCGAGGCCGGCCACACCACCGACGCCGTCGCCACCGTGCTGGCGGAGTACGTCGACGCCGACCTGCTGGTCTACGCGACCAGTGTCCCCGGCGTGTTCGACGCCGACCCGGAGGCCGACCCCGAGGCCAGCAAGTTCGGGCAGATCGGCGTCGACGACCTGGTGGCGCTGGCCGCCGAGATGGATATCGACGCCGGGAGCAACGCACCGGTGGACCTGCTGGCGGCGAAACTCCTCCAGCGCGCGGGTCTTCGTGCGGTCGTGCTCGACGGCAGTGACCCCGAGGCGGTCGTCGCGGCTGTCGACGGTGAGCACAGCGGGACCGATATCGAACCACGATGACCGACACCGACCTCCCCGACCCCTACGGGACCGCAAGCAGCGCCGACCACCCCTTCTGGGCCGACGCCGTCGCCGACGTCATCGAGGGCCGCGAGCCGGAGGAGCCGGTCGTGGTCAAAGGCGGTGTCTCCCCGTCCGGCGTCCCCCATATCGGCCACGCAAACGAGATCCTGCGGGGCCACTTCGTCGCCGAGGCGCTACGCGACCGTGGCCACGAGGTCCGCCAGGTCTTTACCGCCGACGACAGGGACCGCCTGCGTGCCGTCCCCCGGCGGCTCGCCGACCTGGACTCGAACATCGTCGGTCTCGGCGACGTCGACGCGGGTGCGCTCGGGCGCAACCTCGGCAAGCCCTACACCGCAATCCCCGACCCGTTTGGCTGCTGTGACTCCTACGGCGCACACTTTACACGGCTGCTCCGGAACAGCGCCGACCGGCTGGGCGTCGAGGTGGAGATGGTTTCGAACACCGAACTCTACGAGGCCGGGGAGTTCGAGGCGGTCACCCGCACTGTGCTCGCGAATCGGGGGCGCGCCCGCGAAGTACTGTCTGAGTTTCAGGGGAAGGTCGACGACGATTACGTCCCCTTCTTCGCGGAGTGTGGCGAGTGCGGACAGTTGACCGAGACTGTCACCGGCGTCGACCTGGCGGCCGGGACGGTCTCCTACCGGTGTACGGACAGCGAGGCTGACGGCGACACCATCGAGGGCTGTGGGAACGAGGGGACGGCAACACTCCGGGAGGGGAAGCTCCCCTGGCGGTTCGAGTGGCCCGCCCAGTGGCAGCTACTGGGCGTGGACTTCGAGCCGTTCGGAAAGGACCACGCCGAGGGCTCCTGGCCAAGCGGCGTCGCCATCGCCCGGGAGGTGCTCGGCACCGAGCCGCCGGTGCCGATGGTCTACGAGTGGTTCACACTAGACGGCCAGCCGCTCTCCTCGTCGGCGGGGAACGTCCTCACCGTCGACGAGGCGCTAAGCTTTCTCGAGCCCGAGGTCCTGACCTACTTCTTCACAAAGGAGCCGCTGAAACAGCGGGATTTCGGCGTCGAGAACATCGACCAGTTGGTCGACGAGTTCGACCGTCTCGAGCGGGTCTACTTCGGCGAGCGCGAGGCCGGCGAGACGGAGCGCGAGCGGGCCGAGCGCGTCTACCCGATGGTCGTCGACGAGCCCCGCGCCGGGCGGGTACGGCTCCCCTACACCTTCGCGGCGGTGCTGGGGATGACCGAGGACTCTAGCATCCGCGAGGAGATTGCCCGCACCGAGGGACACATCGCCGAGGACACCCCGGAGTGGGCCGTCGAGGCGGCCCTTTCCCGTGTCGAACGCGCCCGGGAGTGGGCCCGTCGGACCGGCAACGCCTTCGACTACAAGCTCAAGCGCGCCGAACTCCCGGACGTGGACTTCGACCCCGAGACCGAGCGGGGGCTCGACGAGCTGGCGTCGTTCGTCGCCGAGGGTCACGACGGCGAGGCCATCCAGGGCGAGGTCTACGAGACGGCGAGGCGCCACGACCTCGAGACCGGGGAGTTCTTCGCGGCCGGCTACCGGCTGTTTTTCGACGACAGCGAGGGGCCACAGCTGGGGCCGTTCCTCGCGAAACTCGACCGCGAGTTCGTCGTCGACCGACTGCGCCGGGAGCGGTGAACAGCCCTCGCCGGCCGTCCCGTAGGAAAACCCTCTTTGCCGTACCCGACTAGTCACAGCCAATGGTCGGTACGTTGGAGTTGGTCCTCGTCGGGCTCGGGGTTTATGTGCTCGCCCTCCTGGCACTGCAGGCCCGTGGCGTCCTCCCGAGTTACGTTCGCGTCTCCGGACCACTCATGACGTTACACACCGGGCGGGGGAAGGCACTCCTCGACCGGCTCGCCCGGCGCCGCCGGTTCTGGCGGGCCTGGGGGAACGTCGGCCTGGGGATCACCGTCATCGTCATGCTGTTTGCCGCGGTGTTCCTGGTGCTCTCGGCGTTTCTCGTGCTCTCCGCGCCCGAACAGACACGGGCCGTCGAGCCACAGAACGCACTGGTCATCCCGGGTGTCAACGACTTCCTCCCGCTGTCGGCCGCACCCGATATCATCTTTGGCCTGTTGGTCGGGATGGTCGTCCACGAGGGCGGGCACGGGCTGCTCTGTCGGGTGGAGAACATCGACATCGACTCGATGGGTGTCGCGCTGCTGGGGTTCATCCCGCTCGGCGCGTTCGTAGAGCCCGACGAGGAGAGCCGGCTGGAGGCCGACCGCGGCTCACAGAGCCGGATGTTCGCCGCCGGGGTCACGAACAACTTCGTCATCACCGCCGTCACCTTCGCACTGCTCGCCGGTCCGGTCGCCGGCGCCATCGCGGTCGCTCCGGGGGTTGCGGTCGGCGGGGCCTTTCCCGGCTCGGCGGCCGCCGACGCCGGCTTGGGCAACAGCGATGTCGTCACAGCCGTCAACGGGACCGACATCGAGAACCGGACCGAACTCGAGGCGGCGCTTGCCGACGTCGAGACCCCGGCGGTCGAGGTCGGCCTGCACAACGGGTCGACGGTCACCGTCGAGCGCCACGTTCTCGCCGTGGAGTTCGTCCCCGAGGTGTTAGACGTCGACAGCGGCGAGACCCCTGTCATCGAGGCGGTCAACGGCACGCCGGTCCGCACCGAGGCGGAGTTTGCCGCGGCGGTCGAGAACCGGACCGTCGCGAGTCTCGAGACCAACCGCGGAGCCGTGACAGTGCCACTCGGCGCGTACGCCGCGCGGGTGACCCCCGACAGCCCGCTGGTCGACGAGGGCGTCCCCGAGAACGCCTCCGCGGTCGTCACAGGGGTGGGTGACACCCGTATTCGGACCGCCGCCGACCTCCGCGAGGCGCTCGATGGCGTCGGGGCCGGCGGGTCGACCTCGGTCACCCTCTTTGTCGACGGACAGCGCCGCACCGTCGACGTAACCCTCGAGGAGGGCGTCCTCGGGGTTGCCGGTGTCGCCTCCGGCGTGACCGGGGTCGTCCCCGACGACTTCGGGGTCAGGGAGTACCCCGCTGCGGGGTTCCTCGGGCTGCTAGACGGGTCACACCCACAGATTCAGGGGCAAAACGGGCTGTTCGCCTCGGTCATCGTCCACCTCGGGTGGCTGCTGGGGCTACCGATCGCCTCGCTCGCGGGGTCACCGTTCAACTTCGCCGGCTTTGCCGGTGGGGTCGCGGACTTCTACGTCGTCCAGGGGCCGCTGGCGGGGCTCGGTGGCGGCGTGTTCCTGCTCGCGAATCTGCTGTTCTGGACCGGGTGGATCAACCTCAATCTCGGGGTGTTCAACTGTATTCCCGCGTTCCCGCTCGACGGCGGGCATCTCACCCGGACCAGTACGGAGGCGGTCCTCTCGCGTCTGCCGCTGCCCAACCGCCGGCAGTTGACCTCCGCGGTCACGACTATCATCTCACTGGCCATGCTCGGCGCAATCGTGATGATGTTCGTCGGCCCGCAGTTGCTCGCGTAATTCCGGCCCCGGCGCCGCCGGCAGATGTCCCGACAGCGTAAGGCAAGGTTCCTTATTATCCAGCCCGAACACTGTGGTATGCCAGAGAGACGTGACCCGCCACCCACCGACGAGGGCTGGTACGTACTACACGACTTCCGGCGTATCGACTGGGACACCTGGCGCTCGACACCCGAACGCGACCGCAGTCGGGCCGTCGAGGAGGCCGTTGGACATCTCCGGTCGACGGCGGCGGTCGAGGACGCCGAGGAGGGGGTCTCGGCTGTCTACTCCGTGCTCGGCCACAAGGCCGACCTGCTCCTGCTCCACATGCGCCCCTCGACGGCCGATATCGGTGCCTTGGAGCGGCAGTTCGAGGCGACCGACTTTGCCGACTTCACCGAGCGGACGACCTCCTTTGTCTCCGTCACGGAGGCGTCGGGCTACTCCGAGCGCGCGCGGGACTACTTCACCGGCGACCTCGACGAGGACTCCGGGCTGTACAACTACATTCAGACCCGGTTGAAGCCGTCGGTCCCCGACGCGACACACGTCTGTTTCTACCCGATGGACAAGCGTCGCCAGCCCGACCAGAACTGGTACGACCTCTCCTTCGAGGAGCGGGCCGAACACATGGACGCACACGGCGACATCGGCCGCGATTACGGGGGTCGGGTCCAGCAGATGATCACCGGGGCCATCGCCATCGACGACTGGGAGTGGGGTGTCACCCTGTGGGGTGACGACCTCGCCGACATGAAGGACCTGTTGTACGAGATGCGGTTTGACCCCTCGACCGCACAGTACGCCGACTTTGGCTCCTTCTACGTCGGTCGGCGGTTCCCGCCGGCGGACCTGCCGGCACTGCTGGCCGGCGAGCGTGTGCCAACCGACGAGACGGCGGTCACAGACACCGACGACGGGGCCGCCGACACACCACCGGTCCAGCCCGGCAGCGTGACCGCTACCACGGACGGCAGCGGCGAGGGGACCCACGAGGGCGAGGGGAGTGACAGTCCAGGCCAGGGCGATGCCGGCCGGAGCGAGGTCGACGGGGCCGACGAGCGCGACGGTGTCCCCCCGGGTGTCGTCACCGGGGACGACCAGTCCCAGGCCGAGAGCGAGGAGGTCGCCGATATGGCCACACGCCTCGGCCAACTCGGGCTCCAGGCCGGCGCGGACTTCGGGGCCGGCGACTACGCCGTGTTACTCCACTCGGGGGCCGACGCCCAGGCGCTGGCCGAGGAGGTCGACGGACTCCGGTCGAACTTCGACCACTACGACTCCCACGTCGGGACCGCGGTCCGGGCGGCCGACGGCACGGCCACGGTCGCGAGTGTCTGGAACGCCGAGCGCGCCGCCGACACCGCAGAGGGCTTTCTGACCGACCTGCCCGGGGTCACAGCGGTCTTCCGTGGGCCTGTCGAGGACGCGCCCGAGCGGGGCGGTGACGGTTCGGAGGAACACGCCGAGGGCGCCCACACCAGCGACGAGGACGCCACGAGCGTCCGCGAGGAACTCGCGGAGATGGACGTCTACGCCGGCACCCCACACGGTGAGGACGTCTACGCGCTGGTGCTGTACTCCGAGGCCGACCCGGACACGCTGCTGGCGGAGGTCGACGACCTCCGGGACGGGTTCGACCGCTACGACACCCACGAGGGGACACAGGTCTACGAGGACCACGACAGCGACACCTCGGCCGTCGTCAGCCTCTGGGAGACCGCCGACGCCGCCGACACCGCAAGTGGCTTTCTGACGGACCTGCCGGCGGTTGTCGGCTGGGCCGACGAGGGCGACGGCTTCGGGACGATGGGGATGTTCTACACCGTCAAGCCGGACTACCGCGAGGAGTTCGTCGACACCTTCGACTCGGTCGGCGACCTGCTGGTGGAGATGAGCGGTCACCGCGAGACGAGCCTACTGGTCAACCGCGAGGACGACAACGACATGTTCATCGCCAGCCGGTGGGACGCCCGGGAGGACGCGATGGGCTTTTTCCGCTCCGAGGAGTTCGCCGAGACGCTGGACTGGGGGCGTGACGCCCTCGCCGACCAGCCGCGTCACGTCTTCCTGGCCTGACCCGGGACGCACACGGCGGGGTCAACCCCGGTCGTCGAGGTCGGTCACGTCCTCGTCGGGAAAGGAGATGAGATTCTCACGCCCGATCCGGAGTTTGTCGACCCGCTCCGCCTCCGCCATCGACGAGAGCAGTTGGGAGACCTTCGCGTTCGACCAGCCGGTCTCCTTGACGATCGTTGCCTGTTTCATCCGGCCGCCGTTTCGCTCCAGGAGCCGCTCGACTCGCTCCTCGTCGCTCAGTAGCTCCTCGTCGAGGCCCCCGGACCCGCCGGCCCCCGCGGCGGCCGCAGCCGTGGCTGTCCCGTCACCGGCCGCTTCGGCGGCCGAGCCGTCCCCGCCGTCGGCGTCGTCGGCCGCCCGTGCCGGGCCGCGCTCGTGTCCGTGGTCACCCTCGCGGCGCTGGACGACGACGTACATCACCGCCACACCGGTCCCGAGTGTCAGCGTGACCACGAACGCCCAGAACAGCCCGCTACCCTCGGCTGGACCCGAGCCGCCGGGGCCGTTCGGTGTGTCGGTCGGCGTCGCTGTCGGCGCGCCACTGCCGGTGAAGGTCACCGAGAAGGTGTCCGGCCCGAAGGTCTCCGGCCCGGTCCAGACGAGCGTCCCGTTCCGGGGCGGGGGGACGTCGGGGCTGGCGCTGAAGACGGCGTAGCCGGCGGGTGGCCGGAGGACGAGCCGCTGGCTGGCGTCGAGTCCTGGCAACCAGGTCCCGTCCGGCGTCTCGAAGACGTCGCCGACAGTGAGCCTGTCACGCTCGACCCGGGCGAAGTTTGTCCACGTAAAGGAGAGGGTCAGCCGGCCGGTCCCGTTTTCGACGGCCGACTCCGGGGAGGCGGTCCGTTCGATGTCGGTGACCCCCATCTCGCGGTCGGTCGTCGACGCGGCGGCGGCCGCCGCCCGCTCGAACGCCGACAGCCCGAGCCGGTCGGTCTCGCCGGCGGTGAACTCCGCTGCGAGCGTCCGGAACGCCGCCGTCCGGTTCGCCGTCGAGAGATTGTATGCCGCGGAGACCGACCAGCGGGCGTCGCCGTCGGGCTGGAGCTGTATCTCCAGGGTCGTGTCCTCGACCCACGGGGTGGCGTCCCCGGACTGTCCGCCAGCCTGGCCAACCACGCCCGCTGACGCAACAAGGGGGATGAGGAGGGCTATCAGGGCGAGGCGAAACCCCGATGACATACCTGCCACCTGGACGGCGCGGCGTCAAAACCCTTTCTATCGGGTGATAAAACGTCAGACGGTCGCATAAACTGTCTACGGCTCGCTCGCGGCGTTACGTGCTCCCGACGGAAGGCTAATCCTTTTTGTGTACGCGACGGGTACAGGGTCACGATGACCGCCCTCCACGGTCCCCGGCTGCTCGCACTCGCCGGTCTTCTCGTGGCCGGACTCCTCCTCGCCGGTGCCGGTGCCGGCGCCGGCGCGGTCACCTCCGAACCCCCCGCGACAGACCCGCAGGCGGGTCCCGGCGCGGTCCTCACACTCGCCGACACACCGAATCAGGCGGCCCTGAGTGGCGTCACGAGGCGCACGTACGCACAGGCTGACCTCGACGTCGCGAGCGCGGTTTCGGTCGGGGCGACCCGTGTTGGCGGCCGACACGCCGAACTCACCCTCGAGGAGCGACTCGAGCGCGCCGGGTCACCGTCGGCCCGACTCGGCGTGGTCACCGACGCCCTGGCCGGCATCGAGCAACGGTTCGACCGGCTGGGCGACCGCCAGCGACAGCTACTGACCGCGTACAGCGAGGACGAGATCGAGACGTCAGCCTTCCTTCGCCGGGTCGGGGCGGTCCGGGTTGCCGCCGCACAGGAGCGCGCGCTACTCGACCGCCTGGGTGAGCGGGCCGGGGGGTCGCCCAGGCTCTCGCTACCGGTCGAGACACAGACACAGGTCGCCCGGCTGCGCGGGAGTCTCGTCGCCCTCCCCAACCCTGTCCTCGACCGGGTTATCGCCGGCACGACCGGCGCCAGGGGCTCCCGGACGGTCTACCTCGAGGCCGCAAGCGACGGGCTCGTGGCGGCGACCGTCGACGACGGGACCTACCTCCGGCAGGCAACACTCCGTGCTGACCGCTCCCCCGGCGAGGCAAACCGGTTCGAGAGCATCACTGCTGCCTACGAACGCGCGGGCGAGCTCTACCCCTGGGTGTTCGAGAACGCCATCGGTAGCCCGAGCCTGAGCGGGTTCGGGGACGCGTCGGTCTACCTCATCGAGGCCTCCCACCCACAGGGTGACCTCCAGGCCTATCTCGACGGCGCGACCCGGAACGTGTTCCACGAGACCCAGGCAAACGCGCCGGAGGCGGTGCCGGTCGCGCTGACACGGGCTGCGAGCACCGACAGTCTCCGGGTCCAGGTCAACGCAACCCACCCCACAGGTCCGATGGCGGTCGCTGTTACACGCCCGGAGAACCCGAACACCACGGCGGTCGACGCGACGGTCCGTATTAACGGGCAGCGCGTCGGCGCGACCGGGGATGACGGGCGTCTCCTGACAGTCCAGCCCGCCGGTAGCTTCCGGGTGAACGCCACAGCCGGGGCCGCGAACGTGACGCTGTCGGGGCCGTAGTTGCCCGGCGACACTCGGGGCGCGGCCAGTGTTCAAGTAGGAAGCCGCGGCCAGCCCGCCCCATGCGCGCGGTCAGCTCCGTCGTCGGTACCGTTGCGCTCCTCGGGGTCGTGGTTGTCGCCGGGGCCGCGGTGTTCGCGGCCGCCCCGGCCGCCGAGCCGGCGACGGTCCCGACCACACGGCTGAGTCTGACAGCCGAGGCCGGCCCGGACCGGGTCGCGCTCACACACGAGGGCGGTGACACCCTCACTGTGGCCGCCCTGGACGTGGCTGTCCAGGTCAACGGGGCACCCCTCACCCACCAGCCACCGGTCCCATTTTTCGCCGCGACCGGCTTCGAGAGCGGGCCGACCGGCCCGTTCAACAGCGCCCACAGCGGCCGGTGGCGGGCCGGGGAGACCGCCACACTCCGGCTCGCGTCGACGAACACACAGCTCGACCCCGGGGACAGTGTCTCGGTGACAGTCCGGACCGACGCGGGGGTGGTTACACGCCTGGAGACGGTGGCCTGAGCGGTGTGGGGCCTGTGGCTCCGACCCGGCCCTCACTCCGGGATTGGGGCAACGGTCGTGATCGCACGGGGACTGCCGGGGCGGGCCTGCTGGATGTGGTGTTCGAAGTCGGGGTAGCCGGCCTCGGCGAACATCCGGTCGGCCTCCTCCTCGTCGTAGAACAGCATGATCGCGTCGGCGAGCTTCTGAAAGACGGTGTTGTCGGGGTAGTCCGGGCCGACGACGAGCACCGTGCCGCCGGGTTTGGTGACGCGGCGGAACTCGGCCAGGGCGTCGACAGGGTTCGGCCAGTACTCGATCGAGCCCGAGGACCAGACCGCGTCAAAGGCATTGTCGGCAAAGGGAACGCGCTCGGCGTCGCCGCGGTAGAACCTGACGGGGCCGCGCTTGCCGAACTTCCCGTAGGCCCGCTGGAGTTGGTGACCGCTCTGGTCGAGTCCGTGGACGTGTTCGGTGCGCTGTAGGAGCGCTTCCGTGGCGAACCCGGTTCCACAGCCGACGTCGAGCACGTGGTCGTCGGGCTCGATGTCGAGCATCCCGATGGCCTCGTTGCGCATCTCCTCGTTCCAGATGAAGGGGTTGATCCGGTCGTAGACCTTCGAGAGGTACTTGTAGAACGTTCGGGCACGCGCCTTGTTCTCGAGGACGCCCATCGACACGTGATTGGGCGGCAACCGCAATAATCCCCCTGCTTTCCCCTCGCACACTTTCGCAACTACCAAATAGGGACTCCCAATACATTGAGACGATTGAGGAATGCCACAGACACAGGTTCTCGAGCGCATCAAAGATGCGGAGCGGGAGGCCGACGAGATCGTCGAACAGGCCCGCGAGGAGGCCGAGGAGCGCGTCGAGGAGGCCCGTGCCGAGGCCGACGAGATACGCGAGACGGCCCGCGAGGAGGCACAGACAGCCGCCGAACAGCGGCTTGCGGAGGCCAGCGAAGAGGTCGAGGCCGAACGCGAGCGGATCTTGGAGGAGGGCCGCGAGGAGCGCGAACAGCTGACCGCGGCCGCCGAGGAGCGCACAGAGGAGGTTGTTGAGCACGTCGTCGAGCTGTTCGAGGAGGCAGTCCATGCTCAGACCTGAGCGGATGAGCCGGGTCTCGGTGACCGGCTCAAAGCCCGTCATGGACGAGGTCGTCGCGACCGTCCACGACCTCCACCTCCTCCATCTCACCGAGTACGACGGCTCCTGGGAGGGCTTTACCCCGGGTGACCCGGTCGAGGGTGCCGACGAGGCCGCCGAGAAGCTCGTCACCGTTCGGTCGCTACAGGCCATCCTCGACGTCGAGGAGGCCGATATCGAGGCGACGAATCAGGTCGTCACCGACGAGACCCTCGAGGCGGAACTCGAGGCGGTCCGCCAGGAGGTCAACGAACTCGACGACCGCCGCAGCGGGGTTCGTGACGAGCTCAATGTGGTCGAGGAGCGACTCGACACGATGGAACCGTTCGTCGACCTCGGGGTCGACATCGACCTCCTGTCGGGCTACGACAGCCTGTCGGTCCGGGTCGGCGAGGCCGGCCCCGACGACGTCGAGGCAGCCCTGGCCGGCTCGGAGGTCGACACCTACGAGCTCTTCACGGGCGAGGACGTCGTCGGCGTGTTCGCGTACGCCGACGAGTCGACCCTCCAGAGCGCGCTCGTCGGGGCGACGTTCACGGAACTGGAGGTTCCCGATGGGGAGGGGAGCCCGGAGGAGTATCGCGAGGAGCTCGCCGAGCGAAAGGCCGAACTCGAGGCGGAGCTCGGGACCATCGAGGACGAACTCGACGAGACTGCCGCCGACGTCGGCCCCTTCCTGCTGGCGGCGGAGGAGGAACTGACAGTCGAGGTCCAGCGCCGCGAGGCGCCGCTGTCCTTTGCGACGACGGAGAACGCCTTCGTCGCCGAGGGGTGGATCCCGACCGGCGAGTACGACGAGTTCGTGGCGACACTGCACGAGGCCGTCGGCGAACACGTCGAGATATCCGAACTCGAGCAGGCCGAGTACGACGAGGAGGGTCGCGTCGCCGAACGCGAGCCGGGCGGCGCGGGGTCGCCGGAGCCGACGGCGGCCGCGGACGGCGGTGACGTCGCGACCGACGGCGGCGACGACCGGACGGCCGCCGACGGGGGGACCGTGACGATGAGCGCAACCGACCCGCCGGTCATCCAGAACAACCCTGGCGGGGTGAAGCCGTTCGAATCGCTGGTGGAGATCATCAACCGCCCGAAGTACTCCGAGCTCGACCCGACGATCGTGATGCTCCTGACGTTCCCGCTGTTTTTCGGGTTCATGATCGGCGACCTCGGGTACGGGCTGCTGTACATGGGTATCGGATACGGGATGATACGGGCATTCGACAGTGACGTGCTCAAGAGTCTGGGCGGTATCGGCGTCTGGTCCGGTGCGTTCACGGCTGTCTTTGGCGTCCTCTACGGCGAGTTCTTCGGGCTCCACGGGCTCGGCGAGATCGTCTGGGCCGGTAGCCCGCCGATCCACAAGGGTCTGCAGCCACACTTCGTCTACTACGCCTACGCGTGGCTGCTGTTGAGCGGGGTTGTCGGCGTCCTGCATATCGTCGTCGGCCGCCTCTTCGACTTCGTGAACAACCTCGAACACGGTGTTGGCGAGGCCTTCCTAGAGAGCTTCTCCTGGATCATCATGACCGTCGGCCTGTGGGCGTGGGTGTTCACCCGGACGGCGGTCGAGGCCAAGCCGGGCTTCATGTGGGAGGTGTTCGCCACAGAGGGGGCGACGAACCCCGTCACCGGTGAGGTCATCGAGAACGTGGCGCTCCCGCTTGGGTTTCAGGGACTTCCGTTCGTCGAGCTGTTCACGGTCCCCGGGCTCGGGCTGGTCATGGACCCGACGCTGCTGTTGCTCGTCGTCGGGATCGTGCTGGTGGCGGTCGCCGAGGGCGCCATCGGGATCATCGAGTCGATCACCGAGACCTTCGGCCACGTCGTCTCCTACACCAGGATCGCGGCCGTGCTGCTGGCGAAGGCGGGCATGGCGCTGGCGGTGAATCTCCTGGTCTTCGGCGCGGCCCTCTCGGACGGCGAGTTCCACTTCATCTTCTTCATGAACGAGGCGCCCGTCCCGGACGAGGTCGTCTTCTCGGGGCTGGTCAACGGCGAGGGTGCGGTCGCGCTCGTCGTCGGCGCCCTCGCCGGGGTTGTGGTCCTCGTGCTCGGTCACCTGCTGGTGCTCGTGCTCGGCATCACCTCCGCCGGACTGCAGGCCATCCGCCTGGAGTACGTCGAGTTCTTCGGGAAGTTCTACGAGGGCGGCGGCAAGGCCTACCTCCCCTTTGGCCACGACCGCGAGCACACGGCCGACTGAGGCGGGCACCCGTTTTCGCGCTCGGTTCGTGACGAGGCCGGCCGGTTCGAGCCACACTCGGGTAGCCCCGGCCAGCGGTGTCAAACGGCTTCGAGGGGAGGCCTCCGGCACGTTTTGAGAAGCTTTAAGCCTATGCTATGGGAGTGTAAAAGTGCCTAAGACATAATCATGATCGACACAGGATCTCTTGCGACAGTCGTACTCCAGGCAGTAGGAATCGGCCCAACTGCGGGTGCAGCCCTCGCGGTCGGCCTCGCAGCACTCGGCGCGGGGATCGCCGAGCGCGGTATCGGCGCGGCGGCCGTCGGGGCCGTCGCCGAGGACGACGAGATGTTCGGCCGTGGGCTCATCTTCACGGTTCTGCCGGAGACGCTGGTCATTCTGGCGCTGGTTGTCGTGTTCCTCACACTGTAACGCCGCCTTTTGAACCACTCATGAGCCTCGATACAGTCGTAGAGGACATCCGAGACGAAGCGCGCGCACAGGCCAAGGAGATCCGCGACGAGGCGGACCAGCAGGCCGAGGAGGTCATCGCGGACGCCGAGGCCGAGGCCGAGCGCATCCGCGAGGAGCGCGAGCGCGAGGCCACCCGACAGGTCGAGCAGGAGCGCGAACAGAAGCTCTCCAGTGCGAAGCTGGAGGCAAAGCAGGCCCGTCTAGAGGCCCGTCAGGAGGTCCTCCAGGAGGTCCGCGAGGCGGTCGAGCAGGCTATCGCCGACCTCGAGGACGGCCGCGAGGAGCTGACGCGGGCGCTGCTCGAGGACGCCGCCGCGGAGTTCGACGACGACGCGACCGTCGAGGTGTACGGCCGGGCCGACGACCAGGAGCTGCTTGAGTCGGTCCTCGCGGAGTACGACGGCTACGAGTACGCGGGCGAACTCGACTGCCTCGGCGGGGTCGTCGCCGAGAGCGAGGGGTCGCGGGTCCGCGTGAAGAACACCTTCGACTCCGTGCTCGAGGCGGTCTGGGAGGACAGCCTCAAAACGGTCAGCGACCGTCTGTTCGAGCAATGAGTACCGAACAGCAACGGACCGGCGGCAACTACGAGTACGTCACCTCCCGGGTCCGGTCGCGCCGGGCAGTGCTGTTTGGCGACGACGACTACCGGAAGCTGGTGCGGATGGGGACCGGCGAGGTCGCCCGGTTCATGGAGGACAGCGAGTACGAGGCGGAGATGAATGCCCTCGGGGCGCGGTACGCGGGGGTCGACCTCATCGAGTACGCGCTCAACCGGAACCTCGCAAAACACTTCGAGGACCTGTTGCGCTGGTCCGAGGGGGCGCTGTACGACTACGTCGCCAGGTATCTCCGGAAGTTCGACGCCTGGAATATCAAGACGGCGTTACGCGGGCTCTACTCCGGGGCCGACACCGAGGAGGTCGAGGACGACCTCATCCGGGCGGGGGAGCTCTCCGACGACGACATCCAGCGGCTGCTCGCCGCCGAGTCGGTCGAGGAGGCCGTGGAGACGCTGGACCGGACGGTCTTCGGTGACGGGCTGGCCGCCGCCCTCGCCGACTACGACGAGACCGGGCTGTTGGTACCGCTGGAAAACGCCGTCGACCGGGCCTTCTACGAGACGCTGCTGTCGGGGCTGCCCGACGCGGCAGAAGGCGACTCCCCGGTCGGGCTCTATATCGAGTTCCTCC